>CAIZHO010000001.1 GCA_903932805.1 uncultured Roseiflexaceae bacterium
GGCCGATTGATTGACCATCAACATCATGATGGCAATCCCAATCGTCAACGAACTATGGAACGAAGCGCCCAACAGTCCGTCGTACAACACCTCACGCAACGTGGCATGTTCACGGACTGTGTTGAGTTTGTCGAAGTGCTTTAAAACATGCTTTTCGGCACCGGCGACTTGGACAGCTTGCACCGAACCGTATGTTTCGGCGATAAATCCGATTACCCGACCAGTGGCACGGCGCCGCTCGGTGCGGTAATAGTAGATTTTGTCATAGGCAAAGCGCGCACCCACCACAATCATGACCAAAGGTATGGCAATGGCGAGCGTGGCTTGCGGCGCAATGGCATACATCATGATGAACGACACGACAGCAAACGCCAACAATGCCAAAATGTCATTGATTTGGACAATGACTTGCGGTAACTCGCCGATGTCGTCGCGCAACCGCGACACGATCTCGCCAGGCGAACCCTTGAGCGCAGAGACCGCAGGCAATTGGAGCAACCGCGACAACAACGAAAACCGCATGGCATTCATTGTTGGGATACGCATTTTGACGTTTGAGTAGGTGCCAATCAAGTACATCACAAAGCGCACGAGCGCAATGCCGACAAACGCACCCAGCAACATCCAGGGAACCGACTTTTGCTGTCCGATCTGGAGCGTATTGAGGACTTCACGCACCATGATACCGGGCAACAACTCTACGAGCAGCACAATAACAATAGCCACCAGGTTCACGACATACCACCAGCCCCCTTGGCGGACCATTTTGCGCATCAATTCGAGGGGTGATGTCATGCGAGTTCCTGTTCTGCACCATGTTGGAGGAGCTGTGCGTAGCGTGTGGTCGGGTCTGTCCGCAACGATGCTTCTGCGCCGTATTCGACCAGCGCACCGTTCGCCAAAATAGCAATGTAATCACAGCGGCGGACGGTCTGCAAGCGGTGGGCAATGATAATGGTGGTTTTGTCTGCCAGGACTTTGTCGAGCGCCTTTTCGACCATCCGCTCTGTTTCGGGGTCAATCCGTGCGGACGCCTCATCGAGGATAATCACCTGCGGCTGTTTGAGATAGACCCGTGCCAGGGCAATCAGCTGCGCTTCACCGGCCGACGTCGCGCCGTTTGCTGCCAGGAGTGTGTCGAGGCCATTGGGTTGTTGCGCATACCAGCGATCTAATCCGAGCGTATGCAACGCATCGAGCAACTGTTCGTCTTTGATGGCCGGGTTGAAAAATGTCAGGTTGTCGCGCACCGTCGCATAAAACAGCTGGACATCTTGTGTCACCAAGCCGACATGCGTACGCAATGATGCCAACGTGTAGTCCGGGATGGCACGATCACCGATCCGTATGGCCCCACCGCTCACGTCATACAGGCGAAACAGCAGACGGATCAACGTGCTTTTGCCTGATCCGGTACGGCCTAACAACCCGACGACCTTGCCCGCAGGGATATGGAAGCTCACGTCACGCAACACCGGATCCTCCGGCACGCCTGCGTCGTCGTCCTGGTATGCAAACGTGACCTGCTCGAACGACACCGGCGGGATGACAGCCGGCATCTCGTGGCTACCATCGACGAGCCGTGATTTGACCGCCAACAGCTCAGCAATGCGCAATATGCCGGCCGATGCTTGCTGCAGTTGGTCTATTTCGGAAGAAATCGTCCGAATGGGACGCATAATCAAATCGCCATAAAACATGGTCATCACAATCAACCCGATGCTGATTTCGTTGCTGAGGTACAACCAGACACCAACAGCGAGGATCATCACGGTGAGTAGCGACGACATCACCATCGGGATAATCCATGTCAACGAGCCGTAGACACGCCCAAGCGTATCGAACTTGTTCTTTTCATCCATCAAGACGTTGAGACGCCGCAATACATACGAGCGAGCGCCCAATCCGCGTATGTCCTCGAGGCCGGCCAGGCGCTCTTCGAGAAATCCGAAAAGTTGTGCTGATGCCTCACGCCCTGCCTCCCAGTACGGAACGGCTA
>CAIZHO010000002.1 GCA_903932805.1 uncultured Roseiflexaceae bacterium
CGCTTTATCGATACCGCAGGAATTCGCAAACGAGCTATACATGACAGTGGAACGGATTACTACGCCAGTTTGCGAACAGCTGCGGCGCTTGATCGTGCGGAAGTTGCTGTGATAGTTATTGATGCCTCGCTACCACTCACCGAACAAGATTTGCGCATTGTCACGATGGCCGAAGTCTCGCCAACAGTGCAAAGTGACGGGGTACGACCAATCTACAGCTTTGTTATCCAGCGCTTGCTGCGCACATTCAGTGACATCATTGTGTATACCAACGCAGCCAAACATATTTTGCAACACGAATATCGGTTAACCCACACCCATATCGCGGTGATCCCGATTGGAATAGACACTGCGGTCTATGCGTTACACATGACTCCTGACCGTGGTCGTGCGGCCTATGATGTGCCTGCAGAAGGTCAACTGATTGCAACCGTCGGCCAGCTCGCCCCCCATAAAGGTCAATCGGTCCTCATTCATGCCATGGATCATATTTGGCAGTACATCCCCGATGTGTCACTTGTTATTGTGGGGACAGGCGAGTACCGCGCGCACCTGCAAACATTGGCCCAACAGAGTGCACACCCTGAACGGATTATCTTCTTCGATGACATAGCCGATCGCACGGGGTTTCTGCGCTGTGTAGATGTCTATGTGCAACCTTCTTTTTCTGAACCGATGTCGTTTGATTTACTCATGGCAATGGCAATGGAGCGTCCCGTGGTCGCGTCATCAATTGCCAATATTCATGAAATCATCGAATCGAACGCAAGCGGATTACTGGTGCGTCCTGGCTCATCTGAAGCCCTTGCATCGGCGATCATGCGTGTCTTCAATGATGCCGCAATCCGTATCACGATATCGCTCAATGCCCGTACCCGGGTTACACAGCGCTTTACGATGGAACGCTGGCTCAATGCCACAGTTGGTCTATATCGACTACTGTAAGTTGGACCTGTAGAGCATACGTACAATGACTGAGGGAGCACCGTGACCAACACACATCCTCCCGCAGAGGTAGCAGCAGTCTGTGCCGCTGATCACACACCACGCATCGCGGTGATTATACCCACTATGGCAACAGCGCCCCTCGATGTCGCAGCCATGATGGCCGCACAGACCATCCAGCCCAGCCAGGTGGTGATCGTCTATCGCCAATCGCCCAACGGGTACGCACGCAATGTGGGTGCATACCGAGTGAGTGACAGCGCACTGCATGACCCCGTCGATTGGTATCTTTTCCTTGATGACGATGCAGTGTTTGGTCACCCTGAGTGCATCCAGCGACTCTACCTCGCTGCCTGCCAGCCGGGTGTAGCGATCGCAGGTGCAGCCCGCATCCTGCCGGACGACGCAAGCCCGTTCGAGCATGCCGTTGCGCAACAGGTGGCTCGCATCGTCAACCCCGTGGTGCCGATTGATACGCGCACAGACCCCGACCCGCCACACTACAGCTGCTCGATAACAACGACCTGCTGTTTGGTGTCACGCCAGGTGTTCGAGGCAGTTGGTGGGTTTGATTCCACGCTGACACGGGGCGTCGATACCGAGTTTTTTGTGCGGGTGCGTCAACTGCATCGAGCCGATGCACCTATCCATCTCGTCCAGGCCGGCAATGCGTGGGTAACGCATCATGCCCCACAGACAATGGCTGCATTGTGGCACAAGCACTACGCCTACGGCATGGGGCACGCCCAAGAAGTGCGTCGCGATAGACGCCGAGCCCGTGCGGGCAACTACTTCCGGTCGCCACTGCAGGCAGCAGTGTGGTTGCTGTTGCGGACTATCTTGGTGCCGATTCATTGTGTCATCCCGTATTCGTTTGGTGACCCGCGCTGGCGACTTTCCTGGTCACCGCTCAAAGCCTATGCCTCGTATGCAAGTGCATTAGGGTACATCGATGGCTGGTATCGCCATGACCACTGAGCGCCTGCGGATTATCATCGATGCACGCTACGCGTGTGATGCGTACCCAGGCATTGGGCGGGTCGTAACCGGCATGGCACACGCACTGGCGCACCACCCGGGTGTCGCACATATGCACCTCATCACGAATCCCCGTCGTGTCAACACCCACCTCCAACTCCCTGCCGCATCGGCGACCATCACGCATCATGAGGTCAGCGGCCGACCTGACAGCGTGCGCGAGGGCCAACAGGTGCGACGGCTGGCAAACACAATCCCCGCAGACTGGTTTTATACGCCGTACCTGCGTCTGCCGTGGGGGCATTTTGTGGCGCGTACCATGGTGATCGTTCACGATGCTATCCCGTTGCAGAGCGCATCGACTGCATGGCATCTGCGCATCGTGTTTCGGTTGGCGCTCTGGCTCGTGGCTGCCCGTGCGAGCCGCTTGACAACGGTGTCGCATGTTGCAGCCGCGCAGATAGCGCCATGTGTTTGGCCGTTTCGCGCGCCGGCCGTCGTACCCAATGGAGTCGATGTTGCGTTTTTTGCGCCGGTGCCGGCATTTGATCCGCACGCACACG
>CAIZHO010000003.1 GCA_903932805.1 uncultured Roseiflexaceae bacterium
AGCATCTCTCCGCCCACCCCACCCCGCTGTACGCCCTGCCGGGGCTCGCCGCATCAATAGGGGTGGGTTCAATTGCCCTCAAAGACGAGTCGGTGCGTTCGCCGCTTGCCAGCTTCAAAGCACTCGGGGCACCCGTTGCCCTCGTGCGCTTGATTTTGCGTACCTGGCCCGATCGTGGTATCGATGCTGTCACACTCCTCCGCGGCGAACATCGGGCGTTGCTCGCAGGGTTCACGGTCATTTCGGCCACCGACGGCAATCACGGTCGCGCCTTGGCCGCTGCCGCCCAGTCTGTCGGGTGCCGCTGTGTCATCGTCATCCATGCCAACGTCTCGGTCGAACGTGCCGACGCCATCGCAGCCTACGGCGCCCACATCGTGCGCATCACCGGAAACTACGACGAATCAGTGGTCCATGCAGCCAGCCTTGCTTCTGCGAACGGGTGGCACGTGGTGTCCGACACGTCGTACCCGGGCTACACAGACATCCCCCGCGACGTGATGCAAGGCTATAGCATCATCGCTGCCGAAATCATGGCACAGGCACACGCGACACCAACCTCTTCGCCCTACACCCACGTATTCCTGCAAGGCGGCGTCGGCGGGTTTGCAGCCGGAGTGGCGAGTTACCTGTGGGAATTCTTCGGCACGCACCGACCGCGGATCGTCGTTGTCGAACCAGCCGAGGCAGACTGCCTCTACCAAAGCGCACTCCTCGGCCGCCCCGCCACTGCGACTGGCTCGGTCGATTCGGTCATGGCCGGTTTGGCCTGTGGCGAGACTTCGCCCCTGGCATGGCAGTTCCTCGATCAAAGCGTCGACGACTTCGTGCTCGTACCCGATGACGCAGCCGTCGCTACCATGCGCATCGTGGCCAATCCGCCCCATGGCGATATCCCCATTGTCGGGGGCGAATCCGGCATCGCTGGGTTGGCGGGACTCATCGCACTCTGCGCAGACGCGGGGCTCCGCACCGCCTGTGCGCTCAATGCCCAATCGCGCATCCTCATTATCAACACCGAAGGCGCGACTGCGCCATCGGTCTATCGCGAGCTCACCAGCCTCGATGCTTCCACCGTCGTCACCCAGCAGATCGCTTGGCAGGAACGCCGCTAATCCGTAGAGGAGTACACCCATGACCGATTACCATCCGCAGATGATCGCCTGGCGCCATGACTTGCATCAAATCCCCGAAACCGACTTCAACGAGGTCGCGACCGCCGCCTACGTGGCCGCCGTTGTGACCGAACTCGGCTATGCCGTCCACACCGGCATCGGCGGCACGGGCGTCGTCGCCAGTCTGACCCGCGGCACGAGTACCCGCTCCATCGGCTTCCGCGCCGAGCTCGACGGGCTGCTCATCACCGAGGCCGTCGCCCGTCCCTATGCCTCGCGCACGCCAGGGCGCATGCACGCCTGTGGGCACGACGGCCACATGGCTCTGTTACTCGGTGCAGCCGCCCAACTGGCCGCTGACCATAGCTGGTCGGGGACCGTGCGCTTTGTCTTCCAACCCGACGAAGAACATGGCCACGGTGCCCATGCCATGATCGCCGACGGTGTCTTGACGCGCTTCCCCGTCGATTGCATCTACGGCATCCACAATATGCCT
>CAIZHO010000004.1 GCA_903932805.1 uncultured Roseiflexaceae bacterium
CAGCCGTGGGCTGTTGAATCTGACACATCGCAACGGCCATGACGTGGTAACGCCTATCGTACCCGGAGCATTCATGGATGTCGTCGTGACCTTGTCTGCCGCAGGGCATACGCTGGCACCAGGGCATCATTGGCGGCTTGCAATTGCACCCTCGTATTGGCCGCATGCATGGCCGAGCCCAGCACCGGTGACATTGACCATTGATTGCGCCAACTGTGTGTTTGGCTTGCCGGTGCGGATGCAGCAACAGACAGATGCATCAGCCGGGCAATTTGCCCAGCCTGCAGGGACCCCTGTCCATGACTGCACCGTTGTCAGGCCTGATGCTCGGCAGCGCTATGAGCACTATGATCAGGTCGAACAGCGCTGGGAACTGCATGACGAAAACGACCACGGTATGTTCAGCCGTGCCGATGGATTGACCTATGGGCACCGGTCTGCGGATCGCTATTTGCTTACCAGCAACGACCCGTTGTCCGCCCGGAGTATCTGTGAGCATGACATCACGATTGGTCGCGGTGATTGGCAGACGCGTATCGTGACATGGTCGGAGCTCCGCTGTGATCGCCTCTGGTTTTTTCTCGAAAATCGCATCACTGCGTACGAAGGTGATGTGGTAGTGGCACAACACGCGCACGAGCATCGTGTACGCCGTGATGGAATTTAGTAACGTACCAGAAGGACTACCCAGATGAACCAAGCGTTGACCATTGTGTCTGTCCGTGTGCACGACATTCGCTTCCCGACATCTCTACACCTTGATGGATCTGATGCGATGAATCGCGATCCTGATTATTCGGCGACCTATGTCATCATCCACACTGATGCAGAGATCAACGGGCATGGGTTAACCTTTACGATTGGACGGGGTAACGAGCTTTGTGTCACGGCCGCACAAACCCTCGGGAGTCGCTTGGTAGGGCGTACACTCGACAGTATCAGCGCGGATTTCGGCGCATTTTGGTACGAGATGGTCGCCGATAGTCAACTCCGTTGGGTCGGGCCCGAAAAAGGAGTGGTGCATCTTGCAGTCGCAGCGGTCGTCAACGCGGTCTGGGATCTGTATGCCAAGTCAGTCAAAAAACCCCTCTGGCAGGTACTGGTTGATATGACACCACAAGAACTCGTCAAGTGCATCCCGTTTCGCTATATCACTGATGCCTTGACCCCGGCCGAGGCTTTGGCACTGCTCGAGGCCCAAGCACCGCACAAAAAAGCTCGAATCGAAACTATGCGCGCAAGCGGGTACCCTGCGTATACCACCTCAGCGGGGTGGCTGGGGTATAGCGACGAGAAAGTTCGTGCGCTGTGCGAGGCAGCAATCGCAGACGGTTTTACACACATCAAAATGAAAGTCGGTGTAAGCCGCGAAGCCGATGCCCGTCGTGCTGCGTTGATACGGTCTGTCATTGGCCCTGAAAAATACTTGATGGTGGATGCAAATCAGGTCTGGGACGTCGATGAGGCTATCGATTGGATGAAGACGTTGGCGCTCTATCAGCCGTTGTGGATCGAAGAGCCGACGAGTCCTGATGATGTCTTGGGTCATGCCGCGATTGCGCGCGGGGTTGCCCCGATTGGTGTCGCAACGGGTGAGCATGTGCAAAATCGCATTGTGTTTAAGCAATTACTGCAGGCAGAGGCGATTTCGTTTTGTCAAATCGATGCGTGTCGTGTGGGAGGAGTGAATGAAGTGCTGGCAATCATCCTGATGGCTGCCAAATTTGGCATTCCGGTTTGCCCGCATGCGGGTGGCGTAGGTCTGTGCGAGTATGTCCAGCATTTATCGTTTTTTGATTACATCGCCGTCACCGGGAGCACCGATCGACGGGTGATTGAATATGTTGATCACCTGCATGAGCACTTTGTTGACCCATGTATTGTGCAGAATGGACGGTATCGCTTGCCGAATCTGGCCGGCTATAGCATCGAAATGCACGAGGCGTCACGATTACAGTACGCCTTCCCGGATGGGCCAATCTGGAGTTCCCTTGCGACGAGGACCCCTGCGTGATGAGCGGTATGACGGTAGCCCGAGTGACGGTTTGGGCTGGCATTGTGGTCTTTTTCGTTGCGCCATTGCTGTTTATTGTGAGCCGTGGTGCACAACAAATGGAGTGGTCGTCGGTACAGGATGTCCCGTCGATTCTCGCTGCTACCCTCTTACAGGCCGTATGGTCGACGAGTGTTGCCGTCTGTATTGCAATCCCCATTGCATGGGCGCTCACGGTGGAGCCAGGGCGTCTGTCAACATGGGTGATGTTGTGGGTTTCCATCCCATTCATTATTCCGACCCCGGTTGCTGCAGTCCTGTTGCAATCCGTGTGTGGGCCAACGACATGGTGCGGGGCACTGTTTGGGATTGAGGTTGCGCAGGGGTTCGTGTT
The DNA here is from genome assembly GCA_903932805.1 of uncultured Roseiflexaceae bacterium. Classification (GTDB taxonomy): domain Bacteria; phylum Chloroflexota; class Chloroflexia; order Chloroflexales; family Roseiflexaceae; genus UBA965. Next base: position 2,388 of record CAIZHO010000004.1, read on the forward strand.
TGTTGTGTTGGTACAGGCGTGGTACAACATCGGACTAATTGTCCGCGTGGTTACCCCCGCGTGGGCCGCAATCCGCGGAACGTATGGGGCTGTCGCAGCGACATTAGGTGCTCCATCCTGGCGACAACTCACATCCATCACCCTTCCATTGCTCACCCCGAGCATCCTCAACGGAGCATTGTTGGTGCTCTTGTACTGTATCGGTAGCTTTGGTGTCATTGTGTTGCTGGGTGGTGGGCGGATGGTATCGATTGAAGTCGAAATCTGGCGCCAAACATCACAGTATCTCCGCATAGACCGCGCGACAGTGCTCACAGTCGTTCAGTTGCTGATGAGCATGGTGGTGTTGCGTGCGGTCGACAGTTTTGGTTTGGCACGGCCAATAGCGTTGCCCGTCTATCGCACACCCCGCCAGAGCGGGTGGATCCGATGGCTGGCATATGGTGTCATCTGCGTGGCGTTGCTGGTATTTGTGTTGCCGTATGGGTCGTTGGCATTGCGTGCATTTGACGGCACCGATCCGTTCGCGGCGCTTCGTGCGATGCAAAGCCCCGTGCGAGGAAGCGGCATGAGTATATCGCCGCTGTTGAGTCTGGCGCGATCGTTTTGGATAGCAACATGCGTCGCTGGAATTTCGATGGTTATCGGCTGGATTGCAACGACACCAGGGACTCGCCTCCGTAATGCGGTGGTCTTGCCGTTAGGGGTAAGCACGATTACGCTGGGCCTTGGCTATCTGCTGTGGTTTGGGACGTTGGGTTGGCTGAAGTCGCCATGGTTGTTGATTGCCGTACATTGTGTGATTGTGCTACCGATTGTCACGCGGCAATTACTCGTGGGGCGTGACCGCCTCCCGACGCAGTACGCAGCTGCGTCACAAACCCTTGGCGCAGCACCGTTGCGTCGGCTGCGGCAGATAGAACTCCCATTGCTGCGCCGGACCCTCGGCGCAGCAGCGTCGCTTGCGTATGCGTTGTCGCTGGGTGATTACGCGGCGGCATTTGTCTTGTCGCGTCCTGATTCGGCGACAGCCCCGGTTATCATTGCCCGATTGCTCAACCGCCCTGGTGCGACCAATTACGCACAGGCAGCCGCATTGAGTCTGGTATTTGTGGTGTGTTGTGTCTTGGTGATGGTGGTGGTGCAACGCGCTGCCTCTGACCGTGACGACTAACGCGTGGTCGACGCAGACCTGCTGACCGCTGCATAGACGTCTTCGAGGGCTGGGCCAATGTGCGCGATGCTGTGGTGGTGCTGCGCCAATTGACGATTCTGTGCGCCGACCGCGCTACGCAGGCTTGCATCATTGAGGGTGTCAATTATCCGTTGGGCGAGGTCTTCACGGTCTGCATAACGGGCATAAATGCCGGAATCTCCGAGATATTGTCGGCTGACTGCGCTGTCAAAGGTAATCACCGGTAATCCAAGTGCCATGTACTGTGGTATTTTGCCACTGCCTTCACTGCGACTCATTTTGGGTGCAACTGCAAGGTGCCCGAGCCCCAAATACCGATGCGAATCGAGATAGCGAATCCGTCCAGGGAGAGTGACATAGGATGCGACTCCGAGACTTTCTGCATATTTCCGATAGCTTTCGGGGTCAGGGTAGCCCATGATGAGGAAGTGCGCATCAGGAACAGCCGCAATGACGTGCGGGATACATTCGATGAGCATGTTGGTGCCCTGGTAGGGGGCGAGCAGACCCAAATAGACCACGATGCGCCGACCAGCAGGGATACCTAAGCCTGCTCGGATTACTTCGTCTGGTTGTTGTGGCGCAAAATAACTCGTATCGATGCCGTCGGCTATGGTGGTGACATTTGGCGCGGGATGTGCGAATTCGTCAATCAGCATGGTACGTGCGTTTTCACTCGAGGTGAGCACCATGTCTGCCTGCCGATTTATCCATGTTTCTAACGCGTAAAGCGGTTTGTAGAGTGTGGCATCAGAGCCTGACAAGAAATGATGATCGATCATCTCGGCCGTCATGCTGCCTTGGTAATCGAATATCAGCGGTTTGCCAATGATACGTTTGAGGATTGCCCCAATCAGCCCGCCTTCGTGTAGATGGGCGTGAATGATATCGGGCTTGAACTCCCAGGCGGCACGCAGGACACGCCACGACAGTGCGACGTCGAGATAGAGCTTGTGTCGCGAAGAACCGACAAGGGTGCGTTTGATCCATGGGACATCCCAGGAGCGTACCACATCGAGGTTGTCGACGTTATCCCCGTTGTGATAAGTGGCTATTAACACCGTATGCCCACGACGGTTGAGTTCGTGGGCTTCTTGGGCGATGCGAATGTGGCACCCATAGTCAGAAAAAAAGCTTGTCGGGGCAATCATCAGCACCCGATAGCGGACAGCACTCATGCAGTGGCCCCACGGTAGGACATATCGAGTACTTCGGCTATGTGAAGGACACGCATTGCGGATCCCGTTGCACGCAGACCGCCTGCGAGTTGCAAATGGCACCCAGGGTTTGCGGTTACCACGACCTGGGCGTTGGTGCGCACTGTGTTGGCAATTTTGCGATTGCCTAGCTGGCCTGCTAGCTCTGGTTGGGTCACATTGTAGATCCCTGCAGAGCCGCAACAGAGCGAAGATTCGGCCATCTCGACGAGTGTCAGTCCGGGGATTTTCTTCAGAAGGGCCCGTGGTTGTGCGGTGATCCGCTGGGCATGTGCAAGGTGGCACGGCTCTTGGTAGGTGACGGTCAGCGGGAGTGGATTGAGGTCTGCGGTATTGACATCGAGCGCCGCGATGTACTCGCTGATGTCACGTACTTTGGCGCTAAATGCAGCCGCACGATCAGCCCAGGCGGCATCGTCGTGCAGTAAATGCCCGTATTCTTTGAGGGTTGAACCACATCCTGCTGCATTCACGATGACTGCATCATATGATGACCCGAATGCAACAATATTGTGCTGTGCCAAGCTCCGGGCCGAGTCGAGCTCGCCGCCGTGTGCATGCAACGCGCCACAGCACCCTTGGTCTCGGGGCACTACCACCGTCACCCCGTTGCGCTGGAGCACACGGATAGTTGCGGTATGGACATGGCTGAAAGCAGTCGACATAATGCAACCGCTGAGCAGGGCCACACGTGCACGTTCGGCACCGATTGCAGGATAGACTTGATCACGGGGCACCATGAAGGTGTCGTTGATCGGAGGGAGGATAGCCTCTTGTTCGGTCAGCCCGAACAGTTTGATGATCCCGCTACGGCGCGCTATCCACTGGAGACCTGTCTTTTGATAGAGCCAGATTAGCCGTGAGAAGAGGCGAAAGACGGACATTTTGCGGAAGAGCTGTCCAAATACCAACGAACGCACTGCAGTCGTGGTAGCGGGGTAGGCCGGCAATGTGCCGTCTTTTTTGGCGTGATGGATCTGGGTGCGGGCAGACTCGAGAATCTGGCCATATTGCACACCGCTCGGACAGACTGCTTCGCATGCACGACAGTTAAGGCATGCGCTCATCTGCTCTTGAAAGACCTCCGACTCCATGCCGATTCGACCGTCTGCGACTGCCTTCATCAAATATATCCGCCCACGCGGTGAGAACTGTTCGAGCCCTGTCTCGCGGTAGGTAGGGCACGCAGAAAGGCACAGCCCACAGTGGACACAGGTGTTTATGACGGCATCGTTGGGAACATCGCTCCCGTAGAACGGAATCACAGTCGATTGGGTCATTGTGACCTCAAGGAATAGATGAGTATGTCAGAAAGTATACCATAGACGCCTATTTGCGGTGTTCTGGACGCGTTTGCCATTGTAAATAAGACAATTGACATCGAATTGGAAGGTCAAACTTTTAATAGCTTAGAAGAAGCTATGTTAGACGAAAAGAAAAGAAGAAA
>CAIZHO010000005.1 GCA_903932805.1 uncultured Roseiflexaceae bacterium
GGCTGCACCACAACGGTTGCGAGCCATGGTTGCTAATGGCCAACTCGGTCGGAAATCTGGAGGCGGGTTTTATCCGCTGGCATGATGATTTTGCAGATTACACATATCTCATAGGCAAAAGGAGCACCCGCATGAGTCTCTGGATACGAACGAATGTCGATGGCGTTGTGACATTGACCATCAACAATCCACCCGTCAACGCACTGAGTATGGCGGCTGTGGCAGAGTTAGCGGAGTCTTTGGCACACATTGCGCACGATAATCCCAAGGCCGTTATCATCACGGGTCATGGTGACCGCGCGTTTGTTGCAGGCGCGAACATCAAAGAAATCAACGCATTGCCTGATGTCAATGCTGGAGCCGTTTTTGGCGAAGTGATGCTGCGCCTCGCTGCAACTATTCGCAATGCTGCGTTCCCCGTGATAGCGGCGATCAACGGCGTTGCCTATGGCGGTGGGTGCGAACTCGCCCTCATGTGTGACCTGCGTGTTGCTAGTTCGACCGCACGGTTGGCGTTGCCCGAAGTGACCCTTGGCCTGATGCCGGGCTGGGGTGGGAGCGTGCGCGTTACCCGACGGGCCGGCACGAGTACTGCGTTGTTGATGGCGTTGACCGGCGATCCGATTGATGCTGATAACTGCCTGCGTTTGGGGCTCGTCGACATCGTCACCGAACCTGCCGAATTGCATGCCACTGCCACGACGTTGGCGTTGCGCATCGGGTCGATGTCGGCCAGTGTGGTTGCAACCATCAAGCGGACCATCTATGCGGGAGCGGACCAGCCCCTCGAGGATGCACTCGCTGCGGAATGTGCGACATTTGCCCACATCGTGGTTGCGCCGGATGCAAAAGAAGGCACCGACGCGTTTTTGAACAAACGTGCGCCGCAGTGGAAAACAACATACACCTGATGGGTGTACCGTTGGCGGGCGGGGGTGAGCAATGCCTGGCGACATTTCTCGACCGGCCCAATCGCTTTGTGGCAGTCGTACAGCTCGCCGATGGCACCATTACCAAGGCACATATTGCAGATCGTGGCAGGCTTGTCGAGACCCTCCAACCGGGGGTGTGTATCTGCCTGGTGGCACGCCCCGGGGCAAAACGCGCTACCCAATGGCAAGCCGCCGCTGCCCAACGCGCCGATGGGAGTTGGGCGTCACTGGACACCTTGTTGCCGAACCGTCTGATGAAGCGCGTGCTTGCAGCCCACCTCATCACCGAACTCCCTGTATATACCGATGTACGGAGCGAAGTGAACGTCGGCGCGAGTCGGTTTGACTTTGTCCTCACGGGTGGACCACAAGATGTTATTCTCGAGGTCAAATCGGCGGGGAGACTCCACCCAGACGCTACGACTGCATCCGTTCCCGATGCCCCGAGTAGTCGTGCTGCACGGCATGTAGACGAGCTCGCTACACTCGCAAGTCAGGGTCAACCGACAGTGCTGGTTGTTGTTGCGCAAGCGTCGGTGACACGTACCGCTATTGATGGTGATATCGACCCGGTCCTGGCGAGCGCAGTCCGCAACGCACGCGCAGCCGGGGTGCACGTGGTCGGTGTTTCGGCGCGCTTTGACCGAAATGGGTTATACTTTGAACATACCGTTCCGTGCATAATTCATCATTCACCGAATCCCTGACAACCGCGCAGAGGAGGCTGATATGTTTGCTGGCAATACCGAACAACGGAGTTGGTATTATTTCGACTGGGCCGTGTCGGCGTATTCGACGACCGTCATCGCGGTGTTTTTGGGACCATACTTGACGAGCATCGCCAATGCAGCTGCCGAAGGCACGGCGGGGATGTTGTACCCATTTGGGCCGAGTATCCCGATTGCAGCAGGGTCGCTGTTTGCCTACGTCACGTCGCTGTCGGTCTTTTTGCAGGTGTTCTTCCTGCCCATTCTCGGTGCAGTCGCAGATTACACGACATTGAAGCGCCGGATGATGGGTATCTTTGCATATATCTGCACCATTGCCGTTATCCTTTTGTATTTTTTACAAGGGACGAATTATCTCTACGGAGCCGTCCTGTACCTGATTGCGAATCTGACGTTCGGGGCATCAATGGTTTTCTACAATGCGTTCCTGCCCGAAATCGCCGCACCGGATGAGCGTGATGCCATCTCGTCGCGGGGTTTCGCGTTTGGGTACTTGGGCGGGGGCGTGCTGTTGCTGCTCAACCTTGTGCTCTTCACGATGCATGATACGTTCGGTATCGATAGTGGCATGGCAGTGCGCATTTGTCTTGCTTCGGCGGGTGTGTGGATGGCTATTTTCTTGCGCATCCCGTTGACGCGCCTCCGGGTGGGGAACCCCGCCAAAGACCTGGCTCTAGGGCCGTCAGTCCTGTGTGCGGGCTTTCGTCAGCTCCGTGACACCATCAAAAATGCAGGGCACTACCCACAAAC
>CAIZHO010000006.1 GCA_903932805.1 uncultured Roseiflexaceae bacterium
CCCGCATGGGCACGCCGACGCGCCGTTTGGTCCATTGCCCTCGCGGGCAGGTGCACGTGCCAGCCTCGGGTTGGATCCGGAAGTACCAGTATTTCTCTACATGGGGATGATTCGGCGCTACAAAGGGCTCGAGCTCTTGATCGAAGCGATGCCACTGTTGCCACAAACCATGCTGATTATCGCGGGACATCCAGCCGACAAGCAGTATCTGTCCGACATCCACCAACGTACCGCACGGAGCATCAACATTTCGCTCCATCCGCGCTATATGAGTGACAGCGAAGCAGCCAGCTACGTGGCTGCCTGTGACGCCATGATCTTGCCCTATACCCAAATCACCACTTCGGGCATGCTCGTCGCTGCAATGGCGGCTGGGATTGTCTGCGTGGTTCCCAATTTGGCACCGCTTATCGAGCAGGTCCGTGATGGCGAAAACGGGTTTGTCTATCTGCAAGGCAACGCAACATCGCTCATCGCTGCCATGGAGCGCGTCAGTGCCACGCCGCGGCGCGATCTCATTGGCCACCATGCACGCGCATCCCTGGCTGCACACACGTGGCCACACGTTGCAGGGCTCTTTCATGTGCTGTTTGTCACCGTGCTACGGGATCGCACATGAGCGATATGCCATTGGTCAGCATCATTGTCGTCACCTATAATAGCGCCCACCGGTTGCCTGCCTTGGCAGCGTCGTTCGACGCAGACCCCGGGATGGCTGCTTGTGAACTCATCGTGGTAGACAACGGCTCGACCGACACTCTAACACAATGGCTGCAACACGCACAGTGGCTCATGCTGCCCGCCAATCTGGGCTACGGCAGCGCGTGCAATCGCGGTGCAGCGTTGGCTCGTGGTGCGTATGTGCTCTTTTGCAACCCTGATATACTAGTCACACCGTATTGGTGTCAACGGCTTGTTGCGCATCTGGATGCGCATCCGTCTGTGGCCTGCATTTCGCCCGAGACTCGCTATCCGGGCGAGGATCTTCCACTTGTGGATGGGATTGCCGATCGCGACACACTCCCTGGTGCGGCGTTGTTGATGCGTCGGGCGGACTGGCAGGCGTTGGGTGGGTTCGACGAGCAGATTTTTTTGTATTGGGAAGATACCGATCTCTGTTGGCGTGCCCAACGCGCAGGTCGGCGTACGGTCGTTGCACGTGATGTCGAGATTACCCATCTCCGCAATGGGAGCGGTGGCGGTGCGCAGACATGGTTGCACCTCTACATCCAAAACGGTATCTATGCCCACCTCAAATCGCAATCATGGGCACGGGTTGTCTGGTTTGTGGGCAAGCAGCTGGTCGCTTTGCCGTTGCGATTGATACGCAGTGGTGATGCACGCCTGCTCTCGGCATTCGGCTGGAACATCAGACACTGCACGCGCACACTCCGCTGCAGACAGCATATTCTCGCTGGTTTGCATGTACCATCTAAAGGAACCCCATGAGCAATCACCGAGCTCCACTGGTCTATCTTATTGGCAAAGATGCTGCAGAAGACACCATTCACTACCTCGTCAATTTGGTCGCACACAGCGCCGCATTGCCGTTGCATATTATCATCGTTACCCAATCAGGCACACTGAACCCCGCGATTCTTGCACTCACCCAGCATGCGCCGCATGTTGAGGCGATTACGCTTGATATCCCGCAGCACACGAAAGCACTCTTGCGCTTGCGTATTTTGATTGCCTGGCTGATGAACACCAAACCGGCCATTGTACATTTGCTGGCCACGTCACCCGACACTGATCCCGAAGTCATTGCTGCAGTGTGGATCGCTCTAGTTCCCGC
>CAIZHO010000007.1 GCA_903932805.1 uncultured Roseiflexaceae bacterium
ATGCAGCACAATGCCCGCCTGCCGGGCAACGACCACATGCACCGTCAGATCCGGGTCGGTATGCACCGCCAACCAGTCCGTCGCAGGGTCCGCCAGCAGCTGTATGGTGCGGTCACGCCAGTCTTCGGAATAATGAAAGACATACGGCGCCGGATGTATCCACGCCGCCAACACCCCACGCTCCAGCACCGACACCTCGATCGGCGCCGGTTGCAGCGACTCGGCCAACAGTACCTGTGCCAGTGCGCGCACCTGCGCAACCGTCAATGCCTCGTCACAGACCACCAGCACATCGAGGTCACTCTGGCCGGGCACAAACTCGCCCAGCGCCAGCGAACCATGCAGCACCACCGCACAGTCGTCGCCCAATACCGCCACAAGCTGCGCCGTCAACCGTGCGACCTGAGTCTGTACCGCGATAGGGAGCTGCGCCGTCATCAAAACCGCACCCGCGCGTCGTCACGGCGTCGGGTCACGCGCTTTTCGTCGAGGTGCTCCAGCACGGCCAGGGCATATTTGCGCGTCGTCCCGAACCGATCGCGGAACTGGCCAACCGTCACCGGCCCCGCGCTATCAATGGTCGTCAGGATCCAGCTGGTCATTTCGTGCCAGGCGTCATACGAAAAAGCGACATCTGCGCCGATATCGACGAGCTGATTGCTGCCGATCAGATACTGTTGCAGTTCACGGTCCAACCCGGTCGGCGGCGGCGCAGTTCCTCGCGCGGCATCCCAATGCGCAATGGGTAACGTGTCTTGTAGCCGTCGAGTGCGTTTGTGGCGTGCTCTTGGAGGGACTGCAACGTGGCGGCATCGATAACCCACTCGTCGTTTAGCATGCGCACGTGCGGCATCTGTGCCAGCGTCTGCACGACCCGCGCGCGATCGAGGTGTGTCTTCTGCACGAGCTCCGAGATGCTGACGGCGTTGCCGCGCACAGCCGCCCAACACAGGTCGGCAGGGCTGGCCCGCTCCAGCGCCGCCAACCGATCAATGACCTCGCTCCGAAAGCGCCGATGGCGCAATGGGTGGGTGTCGATGACCCGACCACCCGCCAACGTCATGCTGGGCGACGGCTGGCGCAACACCACCCGGTCGCCGCGCCAAAGCGGTATTGCCCGTGCCAAATGCAACTGCGCGTAGCCCGACTCACCCTGTTCGATGACGTCTGCATCGAGCAGCGTCACCCGAGCAGCGCTCTCGGCGGCCCCCACAAACACATCGACCTGCATCCCCTGCCGTAACGGCCGCGGTGCCACGCGCGCCAACGACAGGCGCACATCGATGCGGTCGGTGGGCACAATGGTACCCGGCACCGTCACCAAATCGCCGCGGCTGATGTCGTGATGCGATACCCCTGCCAGATTGATGGCCACCCGGGCGCCCGGGCTGGCTTGTTGCAGCTTTTGGCGATGCATCTGCAAGCCGCGGATGCGGGCGCGCAGGCCGGCAGGGGCAATCTCGACTTCGTCGCCCACCTGCATATCACCAGCCTGAAGCGTGCCGGTCACCACCGCACCGAATCCGTCCATGCTGAACACCCGATCGACCCACAAACGGGCTGGTTCATCCAGCCGGGTCGGTGGGGTCAGCGTGTCGACAAGGGTGTCGAGGGCGGTCCGGAGCGCATCCATGCCAGTGCCCGTTTTGGCCGACACGACCACCAATGGCGCGTCAGCAAGGCGCGAATCAGCCAGCTGCAGGCGGATATCCTCGACCACCAGCGGCAACCACGCAGGGTCAACCATATCGGCTTTGGTGACGACTACGATGCCGCGGGGGATCTCGAGCAACTCGATAATCGCCAAATGTTCACGCGTCTGCGGCATCATCGACTCGTCGGCCGCGATTACCAGCAACGCAGCAGCGAAGCCACTGACCCCAGCCAGCATCTGCTTGATGAAACGCTCATGCCCCGGTACATCGACCAGACTAATATCGCGACCAGACGGCAGTTGCATCCATGCAAAGCCCAGTTCGATGGTCATCCCACGGCGCTGTTCTTCGCGCAGGCGATCCGGATTGATTCCCGTCAGCGCCTCGACCAGGGTCGATTTGCCGTGGTCGACGTGTCCCGCGGTGCCAATAACGTACATGCGCTGTCCTCTCGCGTCGCAGTATGGGCAGTTCGATTGCATCACCATGCGTCAAAACACGGTTTGTGTGGCGTTCAGAGGTGCATATGGTATTATACCTGCAACAGAACAACCACCGATGGATAGGAGTATCCAGCATGCAACAGCGTCGTGTTGTCGTCACCGGAATGGGTGCAATAAGCCCCCTCGGGCTCGATATTCCCGCCTTGTGGGACGGCATCCGGACCGCCCGCAGCGGCACCGGACCGATCACTATTTGTGATGTCAGCAATCTCGAGACCCGGTTTGGTGGCGAGGTCAAAAACTTCGATCCGACCAACTATATGGACCGCAAAGAAGCGCGCCGCAACGACCGCTTCATCCACTTCGCCGTTGCCGCCGCCAACGAAGCCATCACCATGGCTGGTATCAAAGCCACCCCAGACAACGCCGAAGACATCGGCGTCGTCGTTGGCAGCGGCATCGGCGGGATTGCCACCATCGCCGAAAACATCATGACCATGCACGAAAAAGGCCCCGGTCGGGTCAGCCCCTTCATGGTCCCCGCCATGATTACCAACATGGCAGCGGGCCAGATCTCGATGATGCATGGCTTCAAAGGTCCGAACTTCTGCCCCACATCGGCCTGCGCCACCGCAGCCCATGCGATTGGCGAAGCAGCCGAGATTATCCGTCGCGGCGCTGCCACCATTATGATCGCCGGCGGTTCCGAAGCCCCTATCACTCCCCTCGGCATCGCCGGCTTCAATGCCAACAAAGCCGTGTCGACCAACAACGACAACCCGACCACGGCATCGCGACCATTCGACGTCACCCGTGATGGCTTTGTGCTCGCCGAAGGGGGCGCAATCGTTGTGCTCGAATCGCTCGAATCCGCCATCTCACGCGGGGCCACCATCTATGCCGAAATCATCGGCTATGGCCTCTCTGCCGACGCCTACCATATAACCTCGCCGGCCCCCGGCGGCGAAGGTGCCGGTCGTGCCATGAAGATGGCCCTGCGCACCGCCGGGATTGTTGCCAGCGATGTCCAGTACGTCAACGCCCATGGCACCAGCACCAACGCCGGTGACATCGCCGAGACCATGGCCATCAAAACCGTCTTTGGCGACCACGCCGCCAAACTGGCCGTCAGTTCCTCCAAATCACAGCTCGGCCACCTTGTCGGTGCCGCCGGCGCGATCGAAGCCGTCATCTGCATCTTGGCCATGCAACACAGCCTCATCCCGGCAACCATCAATCTGCACAACCCAGACCCAGCCTGTGATCTCGACTATGTGCCAAACACGCCACGACCCGGCACCATCGACATTGCGGTAAGCAACTCGTTCGGCTTCGGTGGCCACAATGTGTCGTTGGCACTGCGCCGCTGGAGTGGGCAATGACCAAACCGGTGGCCAGTCTGCCGGAGCGCCTCGGGGTCCCGTTCACCGATATGACGCTGTTGCGCGGTGCCGTCATGCACCATTCGTATCGCTACGAACGCCCCGAGGAGGCCATTAGCCACCCCAACACCCAGCGTCTCGAGTTCCTCGGCGACGTTGTGGTCAGCATGGTAGCGACCCAGCTCGTGTTCGATGCCTTCCCCGATGCCGACGAAGGCACCATGACGCGCCTCCGCAGCGCCCTCATCCGTACCGAGAACCTCGCCGCCATCGCCACGCACTATGGCCTCGGCGAATACGTCATCGTCAGCAAAGGCGAAGACCACTCGGGTGCGCGCACGCGCACCAGTCTGCTTGCTGATGTCTTCGAATCAATCGTCGCTGCCATTTTTATCGACCAAGGGATGCAGGCGGTGCATGCCTTTCTGACACCGCACTTCACCGCGCACCTCGAACGATTACGCCGCGACGGCACCCCCAATGATCCACGCAGCCGCCTCCAAGAAGAGAGCCAGCGCCGCTTCAATATAACCCCACGCTACCGCACGGTGGCGATGACTGGTCCCGAGCACCAGCGTTCTTTTGTTGTCGAAGCCGACATTGGAGCCTATACACTCGGGTCTGGTACCGGGCCGAGCCAACCCATCGCCCGTGCCCAAGCGGCAGCGGTTGCGCTGCAGTACTTGGCCGAACACCCACGCTTCGACCCCAAGGTGCCGGTCGCACCCTTAGCATGAAAGAACGTCCATGCGCCTCTATGTGACCGGCGGCTCCGGTTATCTCGGTACCTATCTCGTCGCAGCTGCCCGCGCCCTCGGCTGGCAGGTGCGGGCGAGTCACTATAGCCACCCGATCGACGAAAGCCAAGACACCGTCGACCTCCGGCAGCGCGGTGCACTGACGCAGGCCATCAACGCCTTTCGTCCTGACGCCGTGATCCACACCGCCTACCGCCAAAACGACCCCGACCTCCACGCCGTGACCGTGCTCGGCGCCGTCGAGGCAGCAGCTGCCAGTGCCGTCATGAACGCACGCCATATTCACCTGTCGAGCGACATGGTGTTTGCAGGTACCGCCGATGAATACGACGAAATAGACATGCCGGACCCCATCGTGCCCTACGGTGTGGCCAAAGCCGTTGCCGAAGCGGCCGTTGCCCAAGCCCACCCCGAGGCAAGCATTGTGCGCACCTCACTGATCTACAGTCTGCCAACGGCCGCACCCGGCCGCCATGACCAGCTAGCCATCGACGCCGCAGCAGGGCGCACACCATTGGCGTTTTTCACCGACGAATGGCGCTGCCCGGTCCTTGTCGACGAACTCAGCGCCGCACTCATCGACTTGCTCGGCCATGACCATCGCGGGCCACTCCATCTGGTGGGGGCAGCGCCAATCAGTCGCTACGATTTTGCCCGCGCGCTGGTCAGTGCCCGTGGCCTCGATGCATCGGGCATACAGGCAACAACCCTCGCCAAAAACCCCAGCCCGCGGCCTGCCAAGTTGGTGCTCCGCAGCAGTTATACGCACCCAGCCTGGCAGTTGCGCTCGGCAGCAGAGGTCCTGGGCATCCCAACATAGCCACGCCTGTAGCGGTGCGCGGTGAAGTTTGCTGCTACCCGACCTCCGCAGCGCTTGTGTGCCAATGCCAACCCTGCACAGTGCCATTGCATCGAAACGACCTGCCCCGAACGACCCAGTGTGACAAACGCCGTTCTCCGGTCTAATCCGCCGAAGCAAATATTGGTCGTACCCGCATCACCCGTGGGGTAGCGGGCAATCAATGCACCGTTCGGATCCTTTTTCGGGTGCATCTGTACCACATTCTGCCACCCTACCCCATCCCCAAATCGGCAAATCTCGGTTTGACATTTGATTTTTGGCACCGTATAATACACCTCGTTGTTCAAACAACATGTGTGGGTCGATACCGAAGTGGCCAACCGGGGCAGACTGTAAATCTGCTGGCTTACGCCTTCGCTGGTTCGAATCCAGCTCGGCCCACCACACATCACTTCAGTGCATTCTGGCCGATGCGCGACCGAAGAGATGTCGGTAGTGCCCACGTGGCTCAGTGGTAGAGCACGTCTTTGGTAAAGACGAGGTCATGGGTTCAATCCCCATCGTGGGCTCCACCAATGTATTGGGTTATGCGGCGGGGGCTCAGGCCTTTCGCTGCATTCGTGTTCATGGAGAGAGATTGCAATGGCTAAGCAGAAGTTTGAGCGAAACAAGCCACATATCAACGTTGGCACCATCGGTCACGTCGACCATGGCAAGACCACGTTGACGGCTGCCATCACCAAGGTGTTGGCATTGCGCGGCGCCGCAACGTACACGGCGTACGACCAGATCGACAACGCTCCCGAGGAGCGCGCCCG
>CAIZHO010000008.1 GCA_903932805.1 uncultured Roseiflexaceae bacterium
AGACTGGGAGCATGGCGCACCAATCCCCACACCGGTGGCCAAAAATCAACGACGAGAAGCACCACCAGCACCGCGACCACGCGTGGTGAACGCAGAGCTAGTCGCTGGAGCGTCGCAGCGAGAACAAACGTCAGCGGAATCCAGGCATAATACAAAAACATCCCAGGTCGAGTCGCATTTTTGTACACCGATGCACCGTTCAACAGTGCATACAAACCGGGCAACATACCAGTCGACTGGCCTTCCCACAGGCGTACCGCCGGCCCACAGGCCAACCAAATCAACACGCCGATGACCGCAGCAAAGAGCCGAAAACGGCGCTCAGTCACACAGCCCCACAGCACCAACAGAACCACACCGAAGCCCAAATACCCACCCACTCCCGGATGTGGATATTGCTCTGCGAACCCGAGCACCTTCCACACCCGATGATAGCTCGGAGGGGTGACCATGTCGGCCAACGACAAAACATGAATGGGGTCCGTCTGCCGTATATACCAATCGCCGAGCGCAACCGATCGCCCGACAAGTGATTGCTCAGACGTAACCCGTTGCCCAAGGTAACCACTCGGCGGCCAACTCAGCAGCGCTGTCATGATTACCGCCCAAACAGCAACCCCACTGCCGAACCACCCAAATGTCTGCACCCATCGTTGCCGCACCTGCATGTCATGGAGCGCGGCAACGGCAAGGACGACGCAATAGACCAAGCCGTACAAGCCATAATAGCCACTATTCAGCGATGCAACGAGCAACGTTCCCGCTAGCAAGAGGGCGCTGTGCCACCCTGGCTGGCGCACCATGCGGGCGATCGCCCAATGCACCAGCAACAACCACCCCATCATTCCACGTTCGATGCCGGATGTCTGCACAACCGACAAGTGTGCGGGCGAAGCCACAAACAGCCACGCAAGTCCAAACGCCAACCAATCTGAAACGCCGTAGGCACGCAACAATGCGTTCATGCCGAGGGCGGCAATCACAAACCCCAAGAACACCAATACGTTCATCGCCACAACATCCCCAATGAGGGCTGCAAGTGGTGCTGCAACCAACAGATTGGGTAATCCGTAGGTTTGGAAGGTGAGATTCAACCGCTGTGGAAAAAAAATACGCTCAGTGCTTAACGGCCACGTACCATCTGCCCAATGCAGCCGAAAGTGCCAGATGTTCCACGTGTTTTGCGCGGTGTCGACAGGCGTCTCGGGGACCGCTGCTACCCCGAGTATCGATGCATCAGCAAAGTGCGCAGTCAAAGGCCATGTCCACAGCACGGTGAGCAACACATATCCCGCACCGACCAATGCCCACCAACGAGCACTGCGACGAGGCACTTGTATAACCCACCAACGGGTCAGGGGAGGCGTGGATTGGTCCATGCTGTCCTTCTCGATTCGGTACGTTGCAGACCCTACTATGGTACCAGTTCATCATAGAACGGGAGGTCCATCTTAGCCAGACTCCGATTTATGGAGTCTCGGTTGCACACAATGGCCGCACACGCGGGAACGGCAGTTGGGGTATCACCGTCCCAAATACTGGTTGCGCGCTCCGCACATACAGCTGCGTAAATGCAACCGCAACAGAACGTCCATATGCATCAGTGACTGTCGGCGCTTGCATGCGTAGGATACTCCGTCCTGCAGGGATCGCCAATGAGAGCACGCGCAGTGTCTGTCCGGGTTGGGCGGCAATTGCCACCGTACCAACACTTCTCCCATCGAGCTCCCATTGACTATCGACACCAGCAACGCTCGATGCCTCGATGACCAACTGAATACGCCGTGGTATGGCCGAAAGGAAAACCAACGATGCATCACCGGTCGACCAGCGCCAGACGCGACCGGTGTCAGATTCTTCGTCCCACCACCCGGTGCCTGCGCTCAGCACCGGCACAGCACGGTCTGGCACCTCATAGAGCGCTGCATCTTGCTTCACGCTGAGTTGCACGACTCCATCGGGCGCTAATGCGTCGAGTGATGCGCGTGCCCCAGCACTGGCACCTACCACATAGCGGATCCCCATGTTATGTAAGGATGTCACCCCATCGTGTGGCAAGAGTATGCGCGTAGAATCACGTGGCACCGTCAATGCTTCCCACGGCACCGGATACCCCGGGGTACGGGCCAAATACCCGCTGGCAATCGGCCGTTGATGACACAGTTGATCGAGCAAAGGCTGTTGATCGTTTTTCTGGATGGGGAGTGTCAGCACTGCACCATCCAAACCATCGGTAGGTACGACCGACGCGATTGGCCGTGCCAGCATCGGCACTACGACCCATTTCGGGGGTGCAAAATCCACAAGCATGCCCACACACACCACTACCACCACCCAGCGGCGGGTGATCCGGGATACTCCGTACGCCAGCACGAGCACCAGGGGGATCCATGCATACAGCAGAAACAACCCTGGCCGTGATGCGTTGCGGAACACCCCGACAACATCAAGTACCCAAAACAACCCTGGGATTGCAGCAAACGGCTGGTCGTACCACAACTTGAGTTCGAGCCCTCCGGCGAGTACCACACAGACCGCAGCCACCCCCAACAGCAACCGCACTGCGCGATGACGCAGACTGGTCCACACCAACAGTCCTAGACAGACGAGACCCAAGTAACCGCCCATCTCAGAAGGATGTTGTACCTGTGCAATCAGCGGCACGTTCCCCCACAGGGGGTGGTAGCGCAGTGGGGTAATCAAATCTGCCACTGAGACAACGTGCAACCAGATGGTCTGACGCATCACCCAGTCGCGTAACCCATCGGTTCCACCAATACTGACCTGGGCTGCATCCCAATGTACGCCGGCACGGACCAGTGGGTTGGTCAGTTCACTGCTCACCACCGCCATCAACGCGGCCCAGAGCACCACAACCGCACTGCCGTGAGACACCACCGCAATCCGCCAGCGACGCATCGGGACAGCCCACAGCGTCACCACGGTCAACAACCCGACGTACATGACCCCATACAAACCGAAATACCCACTCGCCAGCGACACCACAAGCATGACCAGTGCCAACACACTGCTGCGTTGCAGATTGGGCTGTCTGAGCCACCAGACGGCTGCCAGGTGCACCAGCACAATCCACTGCAGGGCTGCGTTTTCGTCGGCTGCCCATTCAATATTTTTGAGGTGTGCGGGTGATAAGACAAAAACACATGCAAGCACAAATGCGAGCGGCAATGAGCGGGTTACGCGCACTGCAAGAACCGTCATCAGTACAATCCCAGCCCAAAATCCCAGCAGGATAATACTATTTGCCGCGACAATCGGGCCAGCAATCAGCGCAATCGGAAGGGTTAGTACCAGATTCGTCAGCCCATACGATTGCGTCGCCATGTTAATTGCCAACGGTGCGGCTACCAGACGCGACCACAGTAGGTCACCATCACGCCAGGTAGCCGCGATGTGCCAGACATTCCATACGTTTTGGCCTAGGTCAGGATTGACGGTCCGCTCGGGTGTCGTCATTACGCCATTACCCAATGAGAGCACGACGGGCCAGGTCATGGCAATCGTACAACACAGGGCTGCCAGACAGACGAGTACCCATTGCCAGCGCGGGTACTGAGGACCAGATACCAGCCACCACGGCCATGTATGCTCAGGTGTCGTGTGCGGTTGTGCGTCGGTCGGCATATGTGACGTCACCGTGATTTGATCCACTCTACCCATCAGGGCGTCACCGTCGAGTATAGACAAGCCAGCCCAGCACCGCAGAGCCGAGCACAATGTACGCCGGATTCACTTTGGTGAACGTCAGGATGGCGAATGTGAGCAAAGCGATAATCAACCCATCCCAACGCATCCACAGGTCACCGAGCGCCATCCCCTGCTTCCAAAACACCGAACGCGCAATGTCGTACGTCGTCCACAACAACAATCCCACCACGACGGGGCGTACCGCTTTGAGCATGGCCGCAACCACCGGTGAATCTTTGATTTGAAAGAACGCCACGATCATCACGAGCATCAAAATTGTCGTCGGGCCAACAGTGCCGAGCACTGCGGCAAATGCCCCAGACAACCCAGCAACTTTGTAGCCAATATATGCTGCCACCTGCGGTGCAATCGGCCCCGGCAATGCGTTACCGACCGCTAAGGCATCGGCGAACTCTGGCGGTGTGCTCCACCCTTCGGCAACCGACATCCGCTGCATCAAGGCCATCGACGCAGGGCCACCGCCCCACGACAAGAGCGCGACCTTGGTGAACACCACAAACAGTCGCCACAACAGATCAAAACCAGCCAACATGCGATACCCTTCTGCACACAACACAGGGCTTCTATCATCTATAACGTATGATATACTATTTCAAATAGTACCGTACCTGCACCCTCGTTCGCATGCACCACGTGCAAGGGAAACCACCATGGCAACACGCACTACCCCACAACTGTTTACAATTGCAACACTTGTTTTCGTGTTGCTGGCATCGTATTTGCTTGCACCAGTACCCGCTGTTTATGCGGGCAGTGCAGCGATTATCCAAGTCGCTGACGGGTCAGGAAGTACGTACAACAACGATGACGTCCTGGTTGCAGGCCAAATCCTCACGGTGTACGCGCGAGTCACCAACAACAGTAGCACCGCAACGCTTACGGGTGTCGACCTCACACTGACGGGGACATGTTCAGGTGTGGCATCCATCAATAAAGGGTTCTCTGCAGTCGATATTTCGCCTCTCGGCGCAAAAATATTCCCCGTGCAAATCATCGCCAATGCGACGGTGACACAAGGGACGTGTTCTGGGATCAAAGCGACGGTGGCTGGCGACACGGCGTCGGTGAATTTTTTCTTCTACGTCGGTTCCGAGCCAGCAACAGCGACTCCAACGTCGACCCCAGCACCGACATTAACTCCATCGCCGACTCCTGATCCGGTATCACCGCTTAATTGTTCTAGTGACTTGCCAACATACACAAATACGTATGTTATTCAAACAGACATCCGAATTGCGCAAGCAATTTGTAATGTGGGGGATGTAAATACATACGCAGTGCCTATGGTTGGTGGGAAAGTTTATGATCTTGAAGTCTTCTATTCTATGGCTAATGCTCTAAGTTTTAACGAAAGCACTCCGGAAGATCGATTTGGTAATCTGGACCTGTATATGGAACTATATGACCCAAATCAT
>CAIZHO010000009.1 GCA_903932805.1 uncultured Roseiflexaceae bacterium
GGGACCAATAAAATCGAATGCGTTTGCACGTTCCATGTGTCGTTCTCCTACGAGTGATTCCGCTATCAGTGTACCAAATATCGGTTCGATGATACGAAAAGGATTGATGCAAGCGAGGTTCGTACACCCTCCGGCTTCTCAAAACGCACCGCGCTCATGCCACCGCATCAGTACTGATACTGTTGGGCGCGGTACACCAGCCATACCCACCAGAACACGACGCTCCCCTGACAAAGAACTGACGCGAGCTTCCTTACCTCCGACAGAAGAACACAGATTGTACAAACAGTTTGTTCGTTTCTGTCCGTAAAAGTCATGAATAATTGAGAAATAATTGCCGAGTTATTCATTTCCGATTATATTACGTACATTCAAATACAAATTCTATAGTAAATTACGGAGCAGCATATGCGCTACTCAAAGGTTTTGACGAGCATCCTCGTGCTTTGCGCTGTCGTCATGACAACGATTGCGTTGCTGGTCACACGCGTGGCTGGTGCGTCTTCGGCGAACGACACTGTGCGTACCGCGTGGCAACTTGCCCGTTTGAGCGGCAGCTATACGTTCCGTAGCGACGTCGAACAGACGACACCGATCGAACCACGCATGAGCAGTGTCGGCCAGCACAGCAGCGTGAATCGCTTTGTCATTAGTGGGACCGTGGACGAGAGCAATCAGCAAATGCTGGTGCGCATCGAGAACGCCGATAACAGCGCACCACCACTCGAAATACGGCGTGATAAGCGCAAAACATACACGCGACAGGGTGAGGGTGAATGGCGCGAACTCACGAATGTCCAACACCTCAATATGACCGATACGTTGGCCTACCTCGCTGGCGTTGAACAGATTACGGCCACACAAAATGGCCGCAGTTTTGATTTTGCGTTCAATGGCAAAACCTTTGCCGATGCATTCCGCAAAAGTCTGCAAATCAATGCATCCCGCGGCGTGACGGTCAACCAAGAATGGTCGACGATTACCGATGGCGAACAGCTCCGCAGCACCAACGGCAGCGGATCAATCGAGATCGACAGCGACGGGTTACCCAAGCAGATGAATCTGCTGCTGCAGATACCCCAGGGCGAAGAAAAAGAAGCCATCCAGGCGCGTATCGTCACCACCTATACCGAATTTGCACGGACCGGGCTTGCACTCAAACAACTCTATAACTCACCGCTGCAGCTCGTTGCGTCGCTCGTCAATGGCAATGCGTCCCAGGTGCTCTATGGCCTGTGGGTAGGTGTGTTCTTGCTGGCAATGATCGGCGGGTTGCTCGTTTTGATGCGCTTCCGCGTCAAACTCTTTGCACCGCTCTCGCTGTTGATCATTGCCATACTGCTGCATTCGCCGTTTGCCACTGTGCCGGCAAAGGCATCGGCTGCCGAACGCGCGTCTGAAGCAGCCGCGACGGGACAACAGGCACAGCCGACCACGGTGAGCTTCGACCCGCGTGTGGCACCAGAACAGCAGTCTGTGGCACAACTCCTCCCGCCTGCAGGCACCGTTCAGGCGCCGTCTAATAGCAGCGGCGGGAGCAACAGTCGTTCACGGAGCACCCGTGCTGATACCCTCGTCGATGCTGACGGCGACGGTTTGAGTGACGACCAAGAGGCACTCATCGGGTCAGACCGCACCAAAATCGACTCTGACGATGATGGATTGTCTGACCCTCAAGAAGTGCAGTTGGGGACGTCGTTGACCCTTGCCGATACAGATATCGACGGCATCACCGATTACGTCGAAGTCCGCATCCCATCACTCAATTTGGATACTACCAAGTCACTAACACCAACCTCATACGCTGCCATTCAGACCCAGCTTTACACCAATCCTCTGGAAAATGACACAAACTTTGATGGTATGAGTGATGGGATTGAATGCCCACAGCACATGTACCTTGACAACACGTCAAGCATTTCGGCTTTTGCAGATTGTACGGATAGCGATAGTGATAAAATTCCTGACTTCCTGAGTACGGACAATGATGGGGACGGTGTATTAGATAATGCCGATTCTGATCCCACAAAAGCGCTTTATGCAAATAGCACAACCAAAGCCGGTTTTAGTTATGCTAATCCGTTTCTACTTCGGTTTGATGGGCTGACCTCAGGCACGCCAC
>CAIZHO010000010.1 GCA_903932805.1 uncultured Roseiflexaceae bacterium
ATCGGGCATCTCGTAGTCGCAATGCGCAGGGCGCGGGATACGCTCGAAGTTGCAGACCGTCTCGTATGCCATATAGCCCACTGCACCCCCCACAAAGCGGGGCAGGTCGGGCAAGCGCACCGGACGGTAATCGGACAAATAGGACTGCAACAGTTCCAACGGGTCATCGTACGCAATCGTCTGCTTGTAGCCGGCTTGCACGGCGTGCGCCTTGCCTTCGCTCATCCGCAAGGTCAGGTACGGCTCGGTACCGATGAACGAATAGCGCGCCAGGTGTTGGCCGCCTTCGACCGACTCGAGCAAAAACGTCCACGGACCTTGGGCGGTCTTGAGGTAGGCCGACACGGGCGTCTCGAGGTCGGCAGCGATTTCGGTGTAGAGCGGGCACAGATTGCCTTGGCTGGTCAAGGCCTGCATCTCGGTCAGCGACGGGATGAATTGCATACAGACCCCTTTCACACACGGGGCGAACCCCACCGCCGCCGCGACGGCAACGACGGTGGGGGATTACTAATCCTTGAAGTAGAGCAAGCCCATAGCGTCGTCCATCATACGGACGGTTTCTTGGGCAATTTTGCGTGTTTTGGCGTTGCCGGCATGCAGAATCTCGTCGACGAGCTTGGGCTTCGCCTCGTAGACTGCGCGGCGTTCCCGCATCGGTTCGAGGAAGTTGTTGATGGCGATGGCCAGCTTCTTTTTGACCTCGACGTCGCCCACGTTGCCCGTCCGATAGCGGTCTTTCAGGTCGTCCACTTCGGGTTTGTTCGGGTTAAAGATATCGTGGTAGATGAACACCGGGTTGCCCTCGACCTTGCCCGGGATGTCGGCGCGGATACGGGCCGGGTCGGTGTACATGGCACGCACCTTGGTCTCGACGGTTTTTGCGTCGTCCGACAGCAGGATGGTGTTGTTGAGGCTCTTGGACATCTTGGCTTGGCCGTCGGTGCCGATGAGGGTACCGCCTTCGGGTACGAGCACATCCGGCTCGGGGAAGACTTCGCCGTAGAGGAAGTTGAAGCGGCGCGCGATTTCACGCGTGATTTCGACATGCGCCTCGTTGTCTTTGCCGACCGGCACGAGGTGCGCGCGCGGCATCAGAATGTCGGCTGCCTGGAGGACGGGGTAGCCGAGCAGACCAAGGGGCAGCTGTTCGTCGTCGATCTGGGCGGCCTTGGCCATGTCTTTGATCGAGGGTAGGCGACTGAGCCGGGCGACCGAGACCAGCATTTCGAAGATCAAGTTGATCTGATAGATTTCTTTGACCGACGACTGGACATAAAACGTCACCTTCTCGGGGTCGAGGCCACAGGCGAGCTGGTCGATAATCATGTCGCGGATGTTCTGCTCGACCATTTGGATTTCGGCCTTGTTGGGCTTGGTGGTCAAGGTGTGCAGGTCAGCGATGATGAAGTAGCACTCGTACTCGCTCTGCAAGCGCAGGCGATTGGCAATCGAGCCAACATAATGCCCGAGGTGGTATTTGCCGGTGGGACGATCACCGGTCAGGATGCGCTTTTGTGCCATGGGGGTGCTCCTCGACGCTCAAAAAAGGGTACAAAAAAACCGCCACTCCCTTGTGAAAGGAAGGGGACGGATGAATCATCCGCGGTGCCACCCCGCATTCGTCATGACTGACGCACTTGTCGATGCTGCCCGTGTCGGGTACATCTCCTGCCGTGATAACGGTGGCAGACTCCGGCGGGTACTACACAGGCGATGCCCTTCGTGCCGCTGCTCCAAGGCCCATTCACACCTCGCGACACCACCGACTTTGCACCAACCGTCGGCTCTCTGGGGGGTCGTGATGAGGAGTTACTCTTCCTCTTCGTCGCAATATGCACATGATAGCGGGCTGAAAACCAGATGTCAAATACAACCCACGGCACGCCGTGGGTTTGCGGGAACTGCACGCCGTGGATTTGGAGCGAATCTGCGGGGACGATCACGCAGCAGCGCAGTGCAGCAGAGGACGCGGAGGAGCCCAACGACACTCCGCGCAAAGTGCGAGATAATACGAAGTGACAGACGAACCGTCGTGGTCGCAGAAAAAGCATCGGAACGCAGTATGGGCATTGCCGCAGATATTGTTCTCATCCTCATCGTTGCACTCATCGGTGGCGCCATCGCGCAGCGACTCGGCCAGCCGCTCATCATCGGCTATATCAGCGCAGGTGTATTGGTAGGTCCGTATACTGCTGGGCCGACGGTGTCCAAAATCCATGACATCGAGCTCTTGGCCGAAATTGGCGTCGCGTTATTGCTCTTTGCCTTGGGGATTGAGTTCAACTTCAAAAAGCTCGCCAAGGTAAAGTGGATTGCCTTCATCGGCACTCCCATTCAATTGGGGTTGAGTATCCTGGTGGGCTGGAGCGTCGCGTCGTTCCTTGGTTGGGGCAACACTGCCGCTCTCTGGGTGGGCTGCATTGTTGCTTTGTCGAGTACCATGGTCATCCTCAAAACGTTGTCTGCACAGGGTGAACTAGGCACGTTGGGCAGCCGGGTGATGATTAGCATGCTGATTGTCCAAGACCTGGCGGTGGTACCGATGATGCTGATTCTGCCGGAGCTCAATAGCCTCGATAGTGGTCTGACCAATTTGCTCTGGGCCGGGTTGC
>CAIZHO010000011.1 GCA_903932805.1 uncultured Roseiflexaceae bacterium
ACCCGCCGGCCAGAGCAGTTCGCGGAACGGAGCAGGTGCAGTCATGACGATTCACTTTCGACGAATGGACGATATACAATAATACTCTATTCGATTTATTGCTCGGTGCAGGGCAACGGTATGGAGGTGGCACGCATGGAAACACCATTTATCTTGGGCGTCAATTATTGGCCACGCCGCAAGGCGATGGGCTGGTGGAAGGATTTCGACGCCGGCGAAGTCCATGGCGAATTCGCCACCATTGCCAGCCTGGGGATGACGGTTGTGCGGATTTTTCTGCTCTGGGAAGACTTCCAACCCACACCCGACAGCGTCGATGCCGCCAGCCTGGCCAATCTGCACACCGTTGCCGACATCGCCGCGCACCACAAGTTGGTCCTCGACGTGACGTTCTTTACGGGGCACATGAGCGGCCCCAACTGGTGCCCAGGCTGGCTGTTGGGCGAGCCAGCAGACCCCACTAACTTCCACCACCTACAGGTCGTCAGCGCCAACAAAATCGTCGACAAGCCATACCGCAACCCATACCACGACCCCATCGCACTGGCCGCCGAACGGCTGTTGCTCACGACCGTCGTGACCGGCCTGAAGGACCACCCAGGTATCGGCTGGTGGAACTTAGGCAACGAGCCCGATTTGTTTGCTTGGCCACGCGATGCAGCAGCCGGACAAGCGTGGGTACGCGAGATGACGCAACTGATCAAAGCCATCGACCCCGTTCACCCGGTCACCTGCGGGCTGCATGCCGACAGTTTGTTCCGCACCAACAACTTGCGCGTGCACGAAGTCTATGCCGAGTCCGACTGGGCGGTGATGCACTCGTACCCGATGTATGTGAGTTGGATGAAGAACCCCCTCGACCCCGACTACGTGCCGTTCACCTGTGCCGTGGTCAGCGCCCTGTGCGGCAAACCGACGTTGATGGAAGAATTCGGCGGCTGCACGGCACCTCCGGGCGCACCGTCACAGGTGTGGAACTGGACCGCATACGGCAAACCACGCGCCCAATTCATGGCCTCCGAAGAAGATTTGGCTGCCTACTATGCGGCTGTACTGCCTACCCTGGTCGACGTCGGCGCGACCGGGGCGATGCTGTGGTGCTTTGCAGATTACAGCTCGGATCTGTGGAACGAACCACCCTGCGACGAAGCGCGCCACGAACGCTTCTTTGGGATGGTCCGCCCCGACGGTACACTCAAGCCGCACGCCGAGGTCATCAAGCAATTCGCTGCCAGCAAACCGACCGTCAAAGCAGCGGTCCGACCCGTCCAACTGGGTGTCAGCGCGGCTGCATTCTATACCGATCCATCAGGACACATGAAGCGTCTGTTTGCGGAATTCGCAGGAACAGATCGCCTCAAATAACAACACACACCGACACACTCCTACCCCTCACAGGATGGGTAGGAGTGGTATACTGATTATCTATACCCTTCGCATTGAATGGAGCGATGCATGACCACCTATCGAATGCTTATCCCCGGACCAGTCGACGTCGACGATGCCGTACTCAAGGTCCTTGGCAGCCCGCAGATCCCCCACTATGGTCCAGAATGGGCAGCCATCTATGCCGATGTGGTCACCGACCTCAAGCATTTATTTGGCACCACTGCCAATGTGTTCCCCATTGTCGGATCCGGCACGACCGGGCTCGAAGTGGCCATCGGCAGCATGCTCGCCACCGGCAAGCGTATGGCAATTGTGCGCAACGGTTGGTTTGGTGAGCACATGGCCAACATCGCCAAGGCCCGTGGCATTGGTGTCCATATGATCGAAGGCGAGTGGGGCCGGGCAATCTCGGTCGAAGCCGTCCGCGCCGAGCTCAAGCAGCATGGTCCGTTCGATGCGTTGGGTTTTGTGTATGCCGAGACATCGACCGGCGCGCTCAACCCCGTCAAAGAATTGGCCGCATTGGCCAAAGAATTCGGCATCCCGAGCATTGTTGACGCCATTACCGGCTTCGCTGGCACCCCGCTCGAAGTCGACGCCTGGGACATCGATGTCTGCGTCAGCGCCTCACAGAAGGCATTGGCTGCCCCGGCCGGACTCGGCTTCGTTGCCGTCAGCCAAAAAGGCTGGGACTACATGGACAGCCACCCGGTTGGTCCCATTGGCTGGTTGTTTGACCTGCGCACGCTGCGCTCGTACCAACAGGGCTCACCAGAGCATCCGCAGCCTGCCACCATGCCACCAACCCTGGTGCTGGCCGTGCAGTTGCGCCTCAAGCAGGTGTTGGCGATGGGCAAGCAAGGGTATGTGGACCACCACTACCGAGCTGCTGCACGCTTCCGCAAGGGTATCACCAGCATGGGGATCGGCTACCTGGTCCCAGATGCCGAAGCCACCCCACAAGTGACCTCGGTACTCATCCCCGCCGGCAAGGACATCAACGAAATCAAGAAGGCAATGAAGGAGCGCTACGGCTTCTACACGGCCGGTGGCATCGGACCGTTGGCCACCAAGATTATGCGTGTCGGCCACATGGGCAAGGGTGCAAGCGATACCTACATCGACGACGCCCTCGAGGCATTCGGCGATATCTTGCGCTAACACCGTACTCATCACTGCGCTGTGCACACGTGTGCACAGCGCAGTTTTTGTTGCCCTGAGCCGCACCGGCTACACCTACAAGCACGGCAGGCT
>CAIZHO010000012.1 GCA_903932805.1 uncultured Roseiflexaceae bacterium
AAACGGCGCAACAGGGCCGTGCGTTCGACGGCGCGGGCATAGTACTCGATGTGATACGAGGTCGGCACGGCATCGACCATCTCGCTGAGGTAGATGATGCCACCGACCTGGTCGAGTTGATTGCGGCGGCGCAGTTCTTCGGCCACAGTGCGGGTGTCGGGCGGGATGCGGTTGTTGTAGCAGGCCACCATCGCGTCGTAGATTTGGCCGTGGCGTTCAAGGTAGAAGTACTCGGATTTGATCCATGCATTGATGGCCGAGAGGGCATCTCGGTTGAGCAGGATCGACCCGAGGGTGGCACGCTCGGCTTCGATGTTGTGGGGGAGCGATGGCTGTGTCATGGTGAATTTTCGATAAATAAACGACTGTGATGTGGTAAGAGACTACCGATCATCACAGTCGCAATAGACTAAAGGAGCGAAGCAGCGAAGACTAGGCTTCGTTGGCGGCCGTCACGACGACGTTCACGTTGGCAATCACGCCAGCCATGACACGGTAGTGTACCGTGGAGGACCCGAGGCTCTTGATGGGCTCGTCGAGGTCCAAACGGCGACGGTCGATTTCGATCCCGAGGGCTGCATGCAACTTCTCGGCGATGTCACTGGCGGTAACCGAACCGAACAGGCGGTCGTTTTCGCCGACGCGCTCTGAGAACGACAAGGTCACACCGGCGATGCGCTCGGCCAAGATCTGGGCCTCGGAACGCAACACGGCGTCACGCTTGGCCTGGGCGGCGAGGCGCTCTTCGGCTTGTTTGATGGCGCCGCGGGTAGCGATGATGGCAAAACCCTGTGGCAACAAATAATTGCGACCGTAGCCGCCGGACACTTCTTTGATCTCACCGACTGAGCCAAGATTCTCAACGTTCTTGGTCAGCAACACTTTCATCTTCGTGGCCACAACTGGCTCCTATTCACTTCAGGCACCGACGGACGGCGCGAGAATGCGGACACACGCCGCCTGATACAAATATGTACGTGCATAGTACCACACCGACCGACAAGGGTCAAACCGAATTGTGCAGGTTGCTGACACGGCACCCCAATGCCCCACATGAGATGACAAAATCATGACACAACGCCATCGACTGCCGCCTGCAGCGCATACGCTATCTGTGCAGGAGCGCCGGTACAGGCAGGCATGCCGAGGAAGTGCGCATCCCACAGGTATGTCTGGAGCGCCTCTAACGCTCGTCCAATGGCCGGTCCCGGCGGCATCCCTGCTGCCACCAAATCGGCGCCGCGGATACACAATTGCCCCTCTGCCTGCGCCCTTGCGTTGCGTACGAGCAGCGCACTCAAATCGGGCTCGAGGATTGCGATGGCCGCCAACACGGCACCATCGAACGCCGCGAACGCGCGGATCGCGAGACTGGGCCGCTGCGTCAGCCAACGGCGCCAGCGTGGCCGCAGTGCGCGCAGGGCAGACAGGTCGCGTAGCCCCACCGGCAACTCGCTCCAGGTGGTCAATACGGCCTGTAGCGCCGCTGTGGGCATGCGCCACAGCAACGCCACGATGCGCAGGTCTGGGGAAATGTCTCTGAGCAGGGCAACGTCTTGGCGGACGAGGCGTGCACCGGGCAGAACGGCAGCCAACACGCCCCAGCGCTGGAGCAACAGCAGGGGTTTGGCCGGGTCTGCCTCGGCCAATGTGCGCTGCAGTTCGGTCAGCCAGCGAAAGCGCGAGACCGCCCCGCACACATCCGCCGCCAACGCCCAGCGGACCAGCCCGCGCAGATGCGCATCGATCTGCAATTCGAGGCGGGCGGCGATGCGTGCCAAGCGCACCAGGCGCGTCGGATCTTCGAAGAAGCTCAGCGGATGGACCAAGCGCGCCCGGCGCGCCTGCAAATCCCCCCAACCACCATACGGGTCGACGACGGTCAATGCACCATGTGCCTGCAACACGATAGCCATCGCATTGACCGTCAGGTCGCGCCGCGCCAGGTCTGTGCGGATGTCGTCGACCGGTGTCACCGTCGGCAACACCCCGATCGACGCGTACGTCTCGTGGCGCGCCCCGACGATGTCGTAGGCGGCCATGCCCACAGTGGCTTGGAGGGCAGCAGGCAAGGTGAGGGTGGCGGTCGCAAATGGGCTGCGCTGGAGTACCGTTGCACCGGTGGCAGTCACGATTGCATCAATCACTGCATCGAATGGCCCAACCACGCAGACATCCAGATCCGTTAGCTCCTCATGCCGACAGACTGCCCGTACCACACCACCAACCAAACACAACTGTGCACCCTGTGTGTTGCAGATGTCTGCGAGTTGTTGCAGAAAGGTTACCAACGCGGGTGCAAGCGACGCATGCAAGGTCGCCCAATCAACAAACAGGGCATGCGCTGATGGGCTAGTGCGTGGCACGGTGCGCGCGATGACGGCGCAAGGCATGTGCCCCTGGCCGAAATGCAGTGCTGCGGCGACGTCGCGTGCAGTAACGATGCCGATTCGACGGGTGTCGCTCCGGACAACGACCGTCGGGTGCTGTGCCATGAGTATTGAGATGTCTTGGATGCTGGTCTGGGGCGAGCATTCGGGTTGCATCGCGCCGCTCCTCGCTGTGGGATGATGCACGAGAGTTGCATCGCTTGGGTGGGACCGTGGTGCGCCAATGCACTCTATTGCATCTTTTTCGCACACTATGCTATAATCAAATGCTCAATTACTATACTACGCAGTGACGGGGAGTGGTAACACATGGATGGCAAGCAGATATCCTTTGGCAGCACCGGCATAGAGGAACTATTGGAACTCCTCCGTGAAGCTGGCGAACCGCAAGACATCGCGTGGCTTGCTGAGCGTTATATAGAGATACTACGCACCAAAGCCCAAACGGAGGAGCAAGAATGACCAACCTGCCGACCTTCGCCGGCAGCCCCGGCGAGCGTGCATTGGCCGAACAGATCCATGAGCTGTTGCGCCAACAGGGGCGTTTTTTCTCGAGTGATGCGCCATTGCGGCAGCACCTCAGCAATCTCGTCACATATTTCGCCAAGCGCCTCAACGTGAGCCCCGATGCTGCTGCCAAGCAGGTCAATGCCGCGTTGCAGGCCAATCCGGCTATTTTTGCCCTCGAAGCAGTCAAAGTCGTCGTCGATGACAACGAAGCCGAAGACATCGTCGAGCGCGACGACACGATGGTGACGACCGGCATCAACGGCGCATATGTCGCGTTCCATGTCGATGCCAGCCACAGCTTGTCTGCGCGTCTGTACGAGCCCGAGCACCCACTGCCCATCGACGACATGAGCGTTGTCATTACGACCACGCGGCCCATCATGCCCAAAATCGATCCGGTCTATGTATCGGATTACTGGTTGAACGGCAGCAGCGAAATCAGCGAGACCGGCGACGAAGCGCTCGAAGACGTCGAGTCGTTCGGCGAAGAAGAGCCAATCCCCGCGATTGCCCAACCCGGCATCAAATCCCCCAGTGTCCGCAGCTCGGATGCCCAGCGCATCAACCTGCCGCAGGGGATCAGCATCGACCTGGCACAGCCGACGGCGACGATTATGGCGCTCCACGGCGATGCAATTGTGTCGGCGATGCGTGGCGTCATCGAAAAAGATTCCACCAAGCGCATTGCGATTTTCGGCAATCAGACGGCATACGAGCACGACGTGCGATCGTTCTCCAAGAACGATTTGCGGCAGATTACCGAATACATCGAAAACGAAATAGGCGCACCGGTCGAAGACACCGACATTTTGGTCAATGTGTTGCGTGTGAATCGTCGCGCCGCAGACTTCGAAAAGCAGCGCTTCGCCCTCAACTTCCGCATGCTGAAGGACCTCGAGTTCGTCGGTGTGGCAGGGGCCAATCTGTGGGCGACCCGCAAGTTGCTCGACAAAGTCGGTGCCAACAAGCGCTTCAAGTCGGCCGACATGGCGGGCTTCGTCAATCACCTCGAAGAGGGCTTTGACGACAGCACGACGGTCACCACGGTCGAGGCCATCCAGGCCAAGGGCAGCGTGACCCATACGTTGACGTTCTTCGAATGGGAGTACGGTATCCTGCCGTTGACCGATGCTTTGGCAGCGATTTTGCCCAACCCGGTCATCAATCGGCAGAGTGCGGCAGTGGTCCAGTTCGAAGTACCGCAGCTCGAGTCGTTCAGCGTCAGCATCAACATGCGCTTCCCCGTGGGCAACCGCGGTGGTTGGTTGCAGGGCTTCGAAGAGTTCTTCCGCGATGTGTTGGTCCCCGGCGCGATTCTGACGTTCAAGCGTACCAGCAAGCCCAACGTGGTGTCGGTCACGTACGCCGAGGCTGACGAGCGCACCGAGCAGTTGCTCTACATCGACGACAGCAAAAAGAAGAGCAAGTTCGCGTTTGGCGAGCTGCACATCAACTGCGAAGTCGACGAAGACATGTTGCCCACGCAGCTGGCCGTTGGCCGCATCCGCCGTATCAAGTTTTTCGAAATCAGCGAGCGCAAGAACATCAACACGCTCATCGACCATATTTTCATGGGCTTCGGCGAAGAAGTCGGTACCAAGCAAGAGCCGGTCTATCGGATGAGCTTTGAACAGCTGTTCAACGTGATGTCGATCTACCGGAGCATCACCCGCAGCTACCTCATGCACGCCTTGCACGAGGCCGAAAACTGCCGTGTCGCCAACAACGCCTCGGGCTTGTGGGACTGCCGCGCAGACGAGGTGGTCAACGAGCGGAGCGGTGGCGGGTTCGACCGACACGGCGACGACGACGACGACGAATAAGCTGCCCGCGGACGCGGACGGCATGGACGAGGGGCTGAGCTACGGCTCATCCCCTCTTTTCTATCAGGAGCCCTCAGATGACCAACACTCCCAACACCTTGAGCGGGACGCTGCAGATGTTCCGTCAGACCAGCACCATTACCCGCGCACGGCTCCGCATTTTGACCGATATGCGCGAACGTGATCAGGCGGTCTTTTGGGCGGATTGGACACAGATCCCGCGCGACGGTCGAGCCCGCATCGTGCAACTGTTGAACGAAATCAGCGAAGACAACGTCGACCTCGATTTTCGCCCGGTGATGCGCTGGCTCCTGGCCGACAGCGACGCCGAAGTGCGCCGCCGTGCCATCGAAGGCTTGTCCGAAGAAGAACAGCCACGCGTCATCGAGCCGCTGCTTGCATTGATGAACGGCGACCCCGATCCGACCGTCCGCATCGCCGCTGCGCTGGGCTTGGCCCGCTTTACCGAGCTGGCCGCCATGGAAGAACTGACCCCGGCGACCAGCGCACAGCTCCGGCAGGCGTTGATGACTGCCTTGATGGCCGAGGTCAACAACGTCGACCTCTACCGCCGCATCCTCGAAGCCCTCGGCTGGGTCAGTGACGACGCCGTCAGCAGTGCCGTCCGGATGGCATGGCAGAGCGACAAAGGGGCACTGCGCGAGAGCGCATTGGTGGCCATGGGCCGGAGCGGCGACACGAGCTGGTTGCCAATGGTGCGCGATGGCCTCGAGCGTGGCACCCCTGGGGTGCGCTACGAAGCAGCCCGGGCCTGCGGCGACTTCGCCGATCAAGCCGCCGCTCTGGTGCCGCTCCTCATTGTCGCCAGCCAAGACGACGATGTCGAAATCGCCGTGGCGGCCATCGACTCGCTGGGCAGTATCGGCGACGAGCGCTCACTCAAAGTACTCAAACAACACGCCGCTGGCCGCGACGCTGCCAAACGCGAGGCTGCCATGGCCGCGCTCGAAGACCACGAAGGCGCCGGCGATGTCTTTGGCGGGTGGAAGCCCGGCCCCAGCGATCGCGATCGGGCGGCCTTCGAAACAGATGATGACGACGACGAGGAATAACCATGCACTATCGTCACGTGGCCGATATCAACCAGACCTATGACCTGGTCTGCCTTTCTCCCCATCTCGATGACGCTGCCCTGTCGTGCGCCGGTACGCTCATCATGGCGCGCCAGGCAGGCATGCGCACCCTGGTGGTGACCGTCTGCACGGCGGTCCCACCCGAGTCGCAGACGTACAGTGCGCTGGCCGTCGAGTTCCACGCCGAATGGGGCCTCGATCACTCCGAAGCCGTCACCGTGCGCCACGGCGAAGACCGCAAAGCAATGGCCATCATGGGGGTCGACTCGGTCTGGCTGGACTTCGACGACGCCATCTACCGCATGCCCAACGACTACTACAGCCGCGAAACACTGTTTGCTGATCCGCACCCGGCCGACCAGCTGCGGGCCCAGTTGACCCCCGTGCTGCGCGCTATCGCGGCCCGCGTGCACGCGCCACGCTGGTTGGCCCCCGCCGGCGTGGGGATGCACGTCGATCACCTGAATGTCTTGGCGGCTGCCGAGGATGTCCTGCCGAAGGATGCGTTGGCCCTCTACGAAGAAGTGCCGTACGCGTTGACGCCAGAATACCTCGCGACGCGCCGAGCCCTCATCCAGCCCGTGCTGCATACCACCGCAATGGGACCGGCATTGGCCGCCAAAATCGCCGCGGTGCAGTCGTACGACAGTCAGATGGCTGCGTTGTTCGGCGACCCGGCCACCGTCGGCCAGCAGCTGACCGATTACCACCGTGCCATTGGCGCCGGCGCGCCCGCCGAGCGCTGGTACACCCGCCCCTAGCGAGAGGACGTCATGCGCTACCCCGCCATCACCGTCATCCATCCCGAAGCCGGGCCGTGGGACGCCTTCGTCGACCAGCACCCCGAGGGGCATCTGCTCCAGCAGAGTCGCTGGGCGGCGGTCAAGCAGACCACCGACTGGGCGTGCCTGCGCATCGGGATCTGTGACGATGGCGAGTTGTTAGCTGGCGCACAAATCCTCATCAAGAAGCGCTACGGCTTTTCTGCCTGGTATATCCCGCGTGGTCCAGTACTAGCAGACGATCACTTGCTCAATCAGGCACTCCTTGCGGCACTGCGTTCGCAGGCACGACAACAACGGGTGGTGTTTGTACGGATGGAGCCGAACATGGTCGTCGGATCCAAACGCGAGCGTATCGTGACGCGCTTACTCGAGAACGCGGGCCTGCAGACCAGTGAAAGCACCCAGCCTCAACACAGCGTGCAGGTCGACCTCGAGCCGACCGTCGATGCATTGTTGGCGGCGATGACCAAAGGGCATCGGGCCGACATCAAAAAAGCGCAGAAGCTCGGAGTGACCATCCGCGTGGGCACGACCGACGCAGACCTGGATGTGTTTGTGGCGTTGATGGCCGAGACCGGTACGCGAGCGGGTTTTGCGGTGCATAGCAAAGCCTACTATGCCGAGGTGTGGGAGCGGTTCCGGCAAAAACAGCGGGCACTCCTGTTGATTGCCGAGTACAACGGCGCGCCGGTCGCCGCGGCGATGATGGTCGCCTCGGGCCAGACGGCCTGTTATTTGTATGGCGGATCCAATGCCGAGGCGTTCCAATGCGCGGCGAACCATCTAATCCAATGGCACGCCATCCAGTGGGCCAAGGAGCAGGGATGTGCGATCTATGATTTGTGGGGGATTCCACAGCGGACGGATGTGGCCGCTGGTCCGCTCGAAGCACCTGCCGAAATGGCGGGGTTGATCCGCTTCAAGAAGGGCTTCGGCGGCCACGAAGTGAGTTTTTATCCGGCGTTTACCGATGTATTGCTGCCGCTGGTGTATCGCGCCGCGGCAAGTCGATTCAATATCTAGCAAAGGCCCCACATGAGCCACGACGACGCCCTCGCCCAAGCCGAACGCTTGCAGGAATACTACAAACAAGAACTCGAACGCCAGCGTGCGATGAACACCGAGCTGCGCTCGGCAGTGGCCGAGATGGCCCGCACCTTCCAAGAGACCTTGGCCGCGTCGGTCGACGCCGCCGAGACGGGCGACCTCGTGCAGGTCCGCAAAATCGCTTACGCCAACCGGGCCGCCTGGCAGACGTATTTGGCACAGATTGTGGCCGCAGCGGCGGCGAGTGCGCCCAAGAAGTAGGGGTGGGGGTGCGTCTGTTTCACTAGCATTCCAAACCCCCCACCCACACAAAAAACCCCCGCGGGACCAGTAGGTCCGCGCGGGGGTTGTGCAATGGATCAGTTGCCCATCGGCCGGCGTCTGCGGCGGCGCATCTGCTCGGTGTCGCTACCGGCTGCAGGCGGCGTCTGTGGCACCGAGAAGTCGTCCGCGCTGTCGCTCGGGCTGGGGATATGCGGCGCACTCGGCGGCGTCAGTCGCTCTGCTGGCTGACTTTCACGTTGCTCTGGGCGCACAAACGGCCGATCCCCGCTCGGTCGTGGTGACCGATCCTCTTGTGGTCGGTCCCCACCCTGCGGTCGATCACCGTTCGGGCGAGTGCTGTCGGGGCGCGGATGGCCGGCACGGCGCTCTTCGCGCAGTTCGACACCGTCACGCGGCGGTTGTGTCGGTTGCGCTGGTCGATTGGGCACATACGGGCGGTCTACACCCTGCGGCCGCCGATCCCCTTGTGGGCGGTCTGATTGTACTGGGCGCTCGCTTTGTGGTCGATCTGCGCCGGGGCGGTCGCCGCCGGGGCGGCGATCAGCAAATGGTCGGTCGCCAGCCGGACGGGGTGGGCCACTGCGGCGGTCGTCGCGGCCATCGCGCCCCGTGGGTGCACCTGCACCGGCAGGACGATCACCGTTGAACGGACGGCTCGGTCGGTCGCCGCCAGGGCGTTGCTGCGGCGGACCGCGGCGCTCGTCACGCCCCCGGTTCGGTACGCGCACCGCCGCCCCGACGTCATCGGCGCTGGCGCGTTCTTCGGGGCGGTCTTCGAGTGCGGCCAGGGCGGCGAGCTGGTCCGACGACTCAAACTCTTCGCGCAACAACCGGCGCTCGCCGCGCTTGTTTTCGCGCACCACTGGGGTGACCCCCTCAGCGTTGCGTGCTTTGGCAGTGGCGACGACTTCTTGGGTCGATTCTTGGATTTTTTCGGGGGTGAATTCTTCGGTGACGCCGGTGGCTGCCAGCATGACGGTCACGGTACCGCGGAGCACGTTGGCACTCCAGACCTCGCCCGGGCCTTCGGGGGTCTGCACCCAAGACCCGCGACGCGGCATTTCGGCCTTCATTTCGATGTATTGCTCGTGCTCATAGGCCAGACAACACAGCAGTCGCCCGCAGACACCGCTGATTTTGGCGGGGTTGAGCGGCAAATCCTGGTCTTTGGCCATTTTGATCGACACGCGCGCATAGTCTGGGAGGAACGATGAACAGCACAAAATACGCCCGCATGGTCCAATACCGCCCAACAACTTGGCTTCGTCACGCGGACCGATCTGGCGCAGCTCGATGCGGGTGCGGAAGGTACGCGCCAAATCGCGCACCAGGTTGCGGAAGTCGACGCGCTTGTCGGCCGTGAAATAAAACGTCAGCCGTGACCCGTCGAAGCTATATTCGGCCTTGACCAGGCCCATGGGTAGCTCGTGTTCGGCGATTTTCTCTTGACACCGACGCAGCAGTTCGTCTTGGCGACTGTTGAGCTGCTTCCAACGGGCGTCGTCTTCGGGCTCGGCCAAGCGGATAACCGGTTTGAGCTCGCCGACAATGGTGGACTCTTCGACCTCGTGGGCAACCTCGGCCACCCGTGCCATCTCGAGGCCACGGGCTGTCTCGACAATGACGGATTGGCCGAGGTCGAGCGGGGTTACTTCGGCGGGGTCGAAGTAGTATGTTTTGCCGGAATCCTTAAAGCGGATGCCGATAACGGTAGGCATACAAATCTATCCTTACGGTATACACACATCGGTGTGAAAAGCTGTTTGGTGCAACGATTGTACCATACCCGCAACAGACAGACGAAAGCGCATACGAATGCCGTGTACGCCGCGACACACAGCATTGCAGATGCATGACAAAGCACCATCCGCCTATTTGACATCCATTACCTGTTGTAGTATCATTCACTTTCGCTGTATAGTGACTGTACCCTGTACAGTTTTCGATGGCGATTTTGCGAATCCATGCACGGAGTAACACGATACCAGGCAAAAGCGTCCACAACAGACGACAACCGCCGGGTAGGGTGTTTTTTGCATTACGCGTGATACAGGATCCCGGTACAACTTGGTTACCGCCCGATTGAAGCGAGGTTTCCATGTCTCCTAAGAATGTCCATGTCGCATTGCCACCGCTGATTCTTCCAAACGGTCCCCGTGCCGAAGAACGCAAACTGCGGCACACCTTCGGTCAAGAGCGCGACGCAATTGACGTACCCAATCTCATCGAAACACAGATTGCCAGTTTTAACTGGTTTCGATCCGAAGGCTTGAAGGAGCTGTTCCGCGAAATTTCGCCTATTACCGATTTCACCGGCAAGAACCTCGAATTGCGCTTCGGCGAGTTTGCCTTTGGCACGCCGCGCCACGACGAGCACGAATGCCGCGAATACGATTTGACCTACTCTGCACCATTGCGCGTCAGCGTGCAATTGCGCATCCTGAGCACAGGCGAAATCAAAGAGTCCGACACTTTCTTGGGCGACTTCCCCTTGATGACCGAAAACGGCACCTTTGTCATCAACGGCGCCGAACGTGTGGTCGTCTCGCAGTTGATTCGTTCGCCGGGCGTCTACTTCAGCGCCGAGCGCGACCCCAACACCGGTCGCGACCTGCACTCTGCCAAGCTCATCCCCAACCGTGGCGCCTGGCTCGAGTTCGAGACCAACCGCCGCGACGTTGTATCGGTCAAGGTCGACCGCAAGCGCAAAATCCCCGTCACCGTGTTGCTCCGTGCCGTATTGGCATGGCGCCCCGAGGCCAACGGCGAAGGCCGCTGGTGCGACGACAGCGAGCTGACCAGCAATGGCCACAACGAGCACATCGAAGCGGTGTTTGGCACCCTCGAAGAAAAATACGAGCACAAGTACCTGCGTACCACGCTCGACAAAGACAATACGCACAACTCCAAAGAAGCCCTCATCGAGCTCTACAAGCGCTTGCGCCCAGGTGACCCACCGACCCTCGACAACGCAAAATCGCTGCTCGAGTCGTACTTCTTCTCGGAGCGCCGCTACGACCTGGCCAAGGTCGGTCGCTACAAGCTCAACAAGAACCTCTACGAGCGCGACGGCACCATGGACCCACCGAGCCTCGACGTGCGCGTCTTGTTGGTGCGTGACATCTACAAAATCATCGAGCGCCTGATCCAGCTCAACAACGGCCACCCGGGCATGAAGGCCGACGACATCGACCACCTCGGCAACCGCCGCGTGCGTACCGTCGGCGAGCTCATCCAACAACAGTTCCGCGTCGGTCTGTTGCGCATGGAGCGGGTTATCAAAGAGCGTATGTCGCTGGTCGAAACCGACTCGGCAACGCCCAACTCGCTCATCAACATCCGTCCCGTGCTCGCGGCCATCCGCGAGTGGTTCGGCGGCTCACAGTTGTCGCAATTCATGGATCAGACCAACCCGCTGGCCGAGCTGACCAACAAGCGTCGTCTGTCGGCATTGGGGCCTGGTGGTCTGAGCCGCGATCGCGCCGGCTTCGAAGTCCGTGACGTCCACCATTCGCACTATGGTCGTATCTGCCCGGTCGAGACGCCCGAAGGCCCGAACATCGGTCTTATCGGCACGATGTCGACGTTTGCCCGTGTCAACGAAATGGGCTTCCTCGAGACCCCGTATCGCCGCGTCTACCGCGAAATCCAGACCGCCCAAGGCATCTACGAAGAGGCCAAGGAACTGGTCAAAGGCAAAGGCACCGTCATCGCCCAGCGCGAATACCGCGACATCATCACCGGCGATTTGCTGTTGGTGCAGGGGAGCACGTTAACGCCACCACCCAAGAAGTTTGACAGCGAAGATGAAAACACGCATCTGCTCCATTCTGTCTCGGCTGCGTTGCTGACCCACCAAAAGCTGCGTGAAGATATCGTCGACCCCGAAACCGGCAAGACCATCGCCGAAGAAGGTTCGATTATCACGGCGGCGATTGCCAAACGCATTGCGGCACTGCCATTGCGCACCGTCCAGATCCACCCCGTCGTGTCCCGCGATGTCAAATACATCACGGCCGACGAAGAAGAGAAATACGCCATCGCCCAGGCCAACGCCCTGGTGGACGAAGCCGGTCGATTCCGTGCCAGCGAAGTCTCGTGCCGCTACAGCGGCGAGTTCGAAGACATGGACATCGCCAAAATCGACTACATGGACGTCTCGCCCAAGCAGGTGGTCAGTGTCTCGACCGCGTTGATTCCGTTCCTCGAGCACGACGACGCCAACCGTGCGTTGATGGGTTCGAACATGCAACGCCAAGCTGTGCCGCTGCTCCGCCCCGATGCCCCCATCGTCGGCACCGGTATCGAGCATCTGGCAGCCCGCGACAGCGGTCAAGTGGTCGTCGCCCGGCACGCCGGCACGGTCCTGAGCGTCAGCGGCGACACCATCATCGTCGAGCAGACCGATGCCATGGGTAACCCGGTCATCAACGAAGCCGGCGAAATCGCCCGTGACGAATACCGCCTGCGCAAGTTCATGCGCTCCAATCAAGACACCTGTATCAATCAGCGCCCATCCGTCGTGCGCGGTCAAAAAATCAAGAAGAACGACGTCATCGCCGATTCTTCGTCGACCGATCACGGTGAGTTGGCCCTCGGACAGAACGTCTTGGTGGCCTACATGCCTTGGGAGGGCGGTAACTTCGAAGACGCCATCCTGGTCAGCGAACGCCTGGTACGCGAAGACGTCTTTACCTCGATCCACATCGAGCGTTACGAAATCGAAGCACGCGAGACGAAGCTCGGACCCGAAGAAATCACCCGCGACATCCCCAACGTCGGCCCCGAAAGCCTGCGCAACCTGGACGAGCGCGGCATCATCTATGTCGGTGCCGAAGTGCACCCCAACGACATCTTGGTCGGCAAAATCACGCCCAAGGGCGAGACCGAACTGACCGCCGAAGAACGTCTGTTGCGGGCCATCTTTGGTGAGAAAGCACGCGAAGTCAAAGACAGCTCGTTGCGCGTCCAAAACGGCGTGCGCGGCAAAGTCATCGGCGTCAAGCGCTTTGATCGCACCGAGAACCCCGATGTCGACCTGTCGGTCGGTGTCAACCAGAAGGTCCAGATTTTGCTCTGTCAGAAGCGCAAAATCTCGGCCGGCGACAAAATGGCCGGACGCCACGGCAACAAGGGTGTGGTCAGCCGGATTTTGCCGATCGAAGACATGCCGTTCCTCGAAGACGGTACGCCGGTCGACATCATCCTCAACCCCATCGGTGTGCCGAGCCGTATGAACCTCGGTCAAATCCTCGAGACACATCTCGGCTGGGCTGCCGAAAAACTGGGTATGCGCATTGCAACCCCGGTTTTCGACGGCGCTTCCGAAGAAGACATCCACGACTGGCAACAGCGCGCTGAACTGCCAACAGACGGCAAGATTTCGCTCTACGACGGCCGTACCGGCAACTTGTTCCACAATCCGGTGACCGTTGGGTACGTGTACGTGCTCAAGCTGGCCCACTTGGTCGAAGACAAGATCCATGCCCGTTCGACTGGTCCATACAGCTTGGTCACCCAGCAACCATTGGGTGGTAAGGCACAATTCGGCGGTCAACGCTTCGGCGAAATGGAAGTCTGGGCACTCGAAGCCTACGGCGCTGCCTACATCTTGCAAGAGATGTTGACGGTCAAGTCGGA
>CAIZHO010000013.1 GCA_903932805.1 uncultured Roseiflexaceae bacterium
ACACCACGGCATCAGCAGCATCGTAGAGGACGGTACAGAGCGTACACGCCTCCATCGCTGTGATGTGTGCCTTCCCACGCTCACTGTCACGATGCACCAGCACGGTGTCGACGCCCAGCGCGCCGATCCGTGCAACAACGTCTGGACGGGGCAGGTGTGCGGCGTCGCGGGCCAACAAAATCTGCGTCGCCGGCGCGATGCCACTATATCCCGTCACAATGCGCTGACCGTGGATTGTTTGCCACCATAACCGCTCGGCTTGTAGCGCACTCTCTACCGATGGATTAAGCGGAATTTCGAGGACCGTTCGCCCCGGCGATTGCGTTGCCAACCAGGAATACACGGGGCGACCTGTGTCGTGGAGCGGCGTTGCCATAGTCGGGATTGCAGGCCAGCCCATATCACCCACCAGGACAACAGCTGCCACCACCAACGGCCAGCGCCGCGTCACAACCCACGGCCGACTCAAGCCCACCGCTGCCAGCAACGCCAAGCCGAATGTCACAATCCAACCCCAGCGGGCGGGGACGCGCAACGCGCTATAGCCGGGGACTGCCGCAATCCAGCGCGCAAACGGCACATCGATACCGGCGCCACCATCCCACAGACGCACGACAGAGCCGCTGGCCAGTACGACGCCCATGATAGCCACCAGCAGCCACAGCCATCGGGTCGCATTCCGCACCCCCACGCCGAGCACTGCACCGATGGTAAGCAGGATCCCAGGTGCGAGGACCAACTCCGGGCGCCCCGTCACCCATTCGCCAATGATCCTCGGCCACAGTGGGTGACCCGCGGGCACAGCCCACCACGCCTGGAGCGGCGCAGACCAGTTGGCCAACTCGACCAACGAACGCGTCACGGCGGTCGTGCGTTGTACCTGCAGGTAGGGCCACAGACCGGGCAGCATCGCCACTGCCGCGACACCCGCCAAAACTGCTAGGCGGCGGGCACCTGCCATGCGCTGGGCAGGAACACTGTGCACCAAGCTGTGCATGGCGACCAGGCCGAGGACCGGCAACATCATAAAGCCGTGATAAATACTCAGCCCAAATGCACCAGCCAGCACCAACACGACCCCGAGTGCCTGCCATGACCACCATCGCGGCGACCGTATCGCGTGCCGGAGCCAAAGGACCACCAGTGGGAGCATCCATGTCGCCAGCATCTGCAAATGGGTCACCTGTGTCGTGCGGAATGTCCCAAATCCGACCGCAAGCCCTACCAGCAATGCCGGCCAGCGGGCTGCCCCAATATCACATGCAAGTGCACGCATTGCCCACACCGTCACCACTGCAGACCCGACGACTGCCGCATTGAGGATGAGGGCAATCGGTACACC
The DNA here is from genome assembly GCA_903932805.1 of uncultured Roseiflexaceae bacterium. GTDB lineage: Bacteria > Chloroflexota > Chloroflexia > Chloroflexales > Roseiflexaceae > UBA965. The sequence goes on from CAIZHO010000013.1 coordinate 1,343, forward strand.
CAGCCATATCAACGGTGCTGCTACGAGCCCCAGCGGCGCAAGATGGTCGCTATAGGCCAAGGTGTAGTCGTACGGAACAAACTGCGGGGCGTGCCAGATTGCCAGGGGGTGGTTCCACAACGCTTCGCTCCACCACCACAATGTCCAATAGTGGAGCTGCGTGTCGGGATTAGCTACCACCCGCGCACCACCCGCCCAAATCACATCGTGGAGTTGTACTACGGCAACCAAAACCGTCACCAGCACCTCGAGCCATGCCTCGCGCACACGGGTGCGCAAGGATCGTGACAACGTATGGGCTGGTGACGGTAGCGACATGGCGGCGGGTCCCATCTTAGGTGGTGTAGTGGGCGTTGACTTCGACGTATTCTTTCGAGAAATCACAGGTCCACATCGTCGTCGTTGCACTCCCCAAGCCTAGATCCAGCGTGATATAGACGAGCTCGCGATTGAGCAGCTGCGATGCGGCATTCAGATCGGCAACCAACGGCATCCCTGCGGCAACCAGGCGAATCTGCTCAGCGCCCAACCCAAAATCGAGGGTCAATCGATCGGGATCGATGGCAGCACCACTATACCCCGCCGCACAGACCACACGCCCCCAGTTTGGATCATTGCCGTGGATGGCAGTCTTGACCAATGGCGAACACGCAATACTATCGGCGACCCGATGCGCCATAGCGCCGTCGACGGCACCGGTGATGCGGATTTCGACCAATTTTGTCGCGCCTTCGCCGTCACGGGCGATTTTCTTGGCAAGGTCCATACAGACGTCAGCCAGGAGTGCGACAAATGTGTCGAACGACGTCGTGTCGATGATCGCGCCCGAGACGCCCGATGCCAGCAGCAGCACGGTGTCGTTGGTGCTCATGTCGCCGTCGACGCTGATGCGATTAAAACTCTGGTCTGCGACTGCCTTGACGGCGCGCTGGAGCAGCTCGGGGGCACAGGCGGCATCGGTGGTAATCACCGACAACATGGTTGCCATGCCCGGATGAATCATACCGGCACCTTTGGCCATACCGGCCACGGTGACGGTTTTGCCGGCAACCGTGCCGCTGGCGGTTGCCCGCTTGGGGCGCGTGTCGGTCGTCATGATGGCCTGCGACGTGCGGAGTGCATCGCGACTCATTGACGACGTCGTCAAGGCACGTATGCCGGTGCTGACCTTGGTCATATCGAGTTGACGGCCGATAACGCCGGTCGAGAGCACGAGCACTTCGTCGGCACGTGCACCAATCCCCTCGGCCACGAGTTCGGCCATCCGCTGTGCATTCTGCGCACCCTCGGTCCCGGTGCAGGCGTTGGCACAACCCGAATTGGCCACAATCGCCCGCATGCGGCCGGCCGACGTCGCCAACACCGCCTGGTCATACACCACCGGTGCCGCTTTCACACGGTTGGTGGTGAACACTCCCGCGGCAGTACACGGCGCATCACTGACGATGAGTGTCAGGTCGAGTGCACCGTCTTTTTTGAGTCCACAGGCCGTTGCCGCAGTCCGGAATCCGGGGGCGAGCAGAAATGCATCAGTCATGGTTTATTTCCCGTCCACCAATGCCTGCACCTTCATGGGCAGACCAAAGATCTTGATGAAGCCCGCAGCGTCTTGTTGGTTGTATGACTGGCTCATCGTGAAGCTCGCGATGTCGGGGTTATACAACGTGCGGTCTGCTTTGCGGCCGACCAAGATGGCATTCCCCTTGTACAGCTTGAGGCGTACCACGCCGGTGTTGTTCTCTTGCGTGATATCAAAGAATGCCTGCATTGCACGGCGCAACGGCGTAAACCACTGCCCGTAGTACACCACCTCGGCGTAGCGTTGGGCCACGACGTCTTTGTAGTGCAGGGTGTCGCGGTCGAGGGTCAACTGTTCGAGTGCCTGATGAGCAACGCGAATCAACGTGCCGCCGGGGGTCTCGTAGACGCCGTGCGACTTCATGCCGACGAGGCGGTTTTCGACCAAATCGATACGACCAATGCCGTGCTTGGCACCCAAGTTGTTGAGAGCGGTCAGCAGTTCAACCGGACCGAGGCGCTTGCCATCAATCGAGACGGGGATGCCCTTTTCGAAGGCGATTTCGACATATTCAGCCTTGTCTGGAGCGTTCTCGGGCGACACCGACAGGGTATGCATGACTTCTTCAGGCTCGTTCCACGGATCTTCGAGCACGCCACCCTCGTGTGACATGTGCCAAATGTTGCGGTCACGGCTGTAGATTGATTTCAACGTGGCAGTCACTGGCACATTGTGCTCGGCGGCGTAGTCGAGGGCGTCTTCGCGGGAGCGAATGTTCCACTCGCGCCACGGGGCAATCACCGTCAGCTGCGGAGCAAAGACCATGTAGGTCAGCTCGAAGCGGACCTGGTCGTTGCCCTTACCGGTGCAGCCGTGTGCCAATGCATCACACCCTTCGAGCAGGGCCAACTCAGCCTGGCGCTTGGCAATCAGTGGGCGGGCGACCGAGGTGCCCAACAAATAGAGGCGCTCGTAGCTGGCGCCCGATTGGATGAGGGGGAACAAATAGTCCTTGACGAACACTTCACGCAGGTCTTCGACATAGCACTTCGACGCGCCTGAGGCAATTGCTTTGGCCTCGAGCCCTTCGATTTCGTCGTCTTGACCGAGGTGACTACAATAGCAGATCACTTCGGGATTGCCGTAGTTCTGCTTGAGCCACGGCACAATGATGCTGGTGTCGAGTCCGCCTGAATACGCCAGCATGACCTTCTTGACTTTCGCACGTTCCATTGCCCTACTCCTTTATGTAAATAAAAGCTCAACATCGGCACGGGTCAGCGTCTTGATACCCCCGCGTTCTGGTGTGATGAGCTGACTTACCAACTCGCGTTTGCGCTCTTGGAGCTGCAAAATCTTCTCCTCGACCGAATCACGCACCACCATTTTGTAGACCATCACCGGGCGAGTTTGCCCAATGCGATGGGTCCGATCGGTTGCCTGCATTTCGACGGCCGGGTTCCACCAGGGATCAATATGTATGACATAGTCTGCAGCAGTCAGGTTGAGCCCAACCCCACCAGCACGCAGACTAATGAGAAAAAACGGATAGCGTGTATCGTTTTGGAACGCGTCAATGATGCTCTGTCGATCGCGAGTACGCCCATCCAGGTATGCATAGGCAATACCCCGCTCGTCCAGGGCAGTCCGTACCAGTGTCAACATTTGGACGAACTGCGAAAAAACCAACACCCGGTGACCCGCCGCTTTGAGCGACTCGAGTGTGGCCAACAACGCCTCGAACTTGCCCGAACTCCCGGCACTACTCGGATCGATGAGGCGTGGGTGATTACAAATCTGCCGCAACCGGAGCAACCCTTCGAGCATCTTGACCCGTGCTTGTTGCGGTCCAGCGCTGTCGATCATGCCCAGCAGCAACGCCCGATAATGGTCACGTTGCGTGGTGTAGAGTCGGCGCTGTTCGGGCTCCATGTCGCTCATCAGGATGTGTTCGGTGCGCGATGGCAAGTCGGGTGCGACCTGGTCTTTGGTGCGCCGCAGAATAAACGGGAACGTCAGCCTGCGCAACAACTTCAACGCTCCTTCACGCCCTTCACCCTCGCGGGCAAATGTGTCGCGGAACGCCTCGGCGGTCCCCAGCAAGCCGGGATTCAAGAACGCAAATTGCGACCAGAGCTCGACGGCGTTGTTTTCGATGGGGGTGCCAGTCAATGACAACCGGCGGTCTCCCTGCAGGCGACGCACCGCGCGGGCCGTCTCGGCGGCGGGGTTTTTGATTGCCTGCGACTCGTCCAAGATCACATACTGAAAGCGATACCCTGCCAAGAACTCGATGTCACGCAGCATGGTCCCATAGGTGGTCAACACGACGTCATAGGCATCAAACGGCGTGGCATCTTTTGCACGGCCTTGGTCGATGTGCGTCAACAACGTCAAGCTCGGGGCAAACGTGGCGGCTTCACGCAGCCAGTTATAGACCAATGAACGTGGCAACACGATCAAAATCGCCCGTGCCCCTGGGTTCCGTTCACGCAGCGAAAGGATGAACGCCAGCGTCTGAATGGTTTTGCCGACACCCATGTCGTCTGCCAAACACCCGCCAAAGCCATACCGATTGAGAAAATGGAGCCAATCATAGCCGGCTTTTTGATACGAACGCAATGTCCCACGAAATCCCTCGGGCAGTGGTTGATCCTCAATATGCTCAAACAGTCTGAGCTGCTCGCGGCGCTCTTCGAACGTCGCATCGACCTGCGCACGCTGGGCCTCTTGAACCAATTGATCGACAATCGCCGTCTGCGCTGCTGCAAACCGCAAGCGACCGTCGCTTTCGGTCCCCATTGCCAACAACGGCGCTAATCGATGCGCGAGTTCGTTCGGCACAAATCCAATCGTTCCATCCGGCAGCAAGATATAGCGCTCGCGGCGCAACACCGCGCGCCGCACGACGGCCACATCGACCGACAAATCGCCGAAGTTGACCACCGCGGATACATCAAACCAGTCGATGTGCGATTGCACGGTAACGGCGAGTTCGGGGATGTCCGTTCGCATCTGGACCGATGTCAACGCATCTTCGCCACGGATCTGCAGACCATGTGAGGCCAAAACGCCGACGACGCGCATAAGGAAATCACGGACGGGGATAGTTTTTCGCAGGCGGAACGAGCCATCTTCGGACACGCGCAATCCCTGTTGCTCCAGCAACGCGACGCAGTCGCGTTCGCTATCCGCGAGCCGGGTAATGCGCACCAGGTGGAGGTCTTCGCTGCCATGCAAGACTGCTTCGGCAGGGTAGTTCGGGTCAAACGGCAATTCATAATTGGCATACCCGAATGCCAACCGCACCATCATGCCACCTTCTTGTTCGGCAACGGTGATATTGCCGATCGGTTCGTCGTGGATTTCGTCCCAACGTACGGCAGAGCCACACAATGGCACCCGCTGAGCGAGCTCGAGGAGTCGTTGATCAAACCGCTCACGGTCATCTGCCCGCACCCGCAGTGCAGGTGTCTGCAACAGGTGATCGACCAGCGCGGTCCGTTCGCCGATGCACACCAACGTAGCACCGGTCCACAGCCAATGCGGACTAAACGGCAACAACGTACGATTTGCCTGATCGACAACGATGCTCCGATGTGCACTGTAGACGATGCTTTGCAACAAGAGGTCTGACCCGTCCTCGTCACACGACAATTGCAATTCGCCTGGCTCGCCATAGACGTGTACCGGATGTCCAAAGGTTAATCCGTCGCGCGCGACATACACCGTCTGGTCGACCAGGAGGGCAAGTGCGCCAGCATACAGCCAAGCTCGTTGGCCCGGTTGGGCCAAGCTGAGCGACTGCTCGCACAGCATCGCAGCAGCCTGCAATACAGACAACGATGTCTGCGGGTACCCAGCCGGGGTCGGCGCAGCCCGCAACGGCCGTACATCCGCACCCGTCCAATCAGCACGCCCTGCCCGCGGGGTCACACTCGCCGGGATGACGGCCCAGCCAGCGTCACCGACACCGAGCGGATGGCTGGGTACCAAAAAGAAGCACACCACGGTGGCAGTCGGCGTCGCAGTAGTGCTCCGTGGTCGATCGGAAAGACTGAACAACGTCTCCCACGGCTGTGGCGGATTGCTGGTCATGTGCGTATACAACGCACGCACCGCCGCCACCCGATGTACACACGGCCCATCATCACGATGGGCGCAATCGCACAATGTCGTCACGCGGCCCGCAATCAACAGGGCTGTCACGCGGCGCACAGCGGTGCCGTCGACGACCACCACGACCGCACTGGCAGGCTCGACCTGCTCGAGGGTCACTCCGCCGCTGGCCAGCACGGCAGTCGCCCGGCGCATCAGCGCCGGTTCGACCAACTGCAAAAATCCATCGAGGAGCTCAGGGGTTATCAACTGCAGCCGTCCAATGGTCATGCCTTTTGTCCCTTGGCAATCCCGTAGTGGTCCTGCAATGAACGCACCGTCAAGCTGCGTTGTTGTAACTCACGTATACCAGCGACCGTCGCGGCTGCGCCCGTCAACGTCGTGACCAACATCACTCCGTAGCGGATCGCTGCAGCACGCAATGCTTGGCCGTCGTTGTAAGCCATCGATCCCAATGGTGTGCTGATAACCAAATGTACTTTGCCCGTGGCAATCAGGTCTGCCGTGTGCGGCGAGCCATCCGAGATTTTGTTGACGGGCGTGCAGGCAATCCCCACACCGTTCAACATCTCTGCGGTGCCGCTGGTTGCATACAGGACGAATCCCAGGTTGGTCAGATCCTTGGCGATTTTGACGATTGCGTTCTTGTCGTTGTTGTTGACCGTCAGCAATGCACCGCCTTTGGTGGGGATCTTTTGGTTGGCACCCATTTCGGCTTTGGCAAATGCCAACCCGAAGTTGGATGCATGTCCCATGACCTCCCCCGTCGAGCGCATCTCGGGGCTGAGCATGATGGTGGCGCCGGGGAACTTGTCGAACGGCAACACGGCTTCCTTGACAAAGAATCCGTCGACCTTGGGCTCTTCGGTGAAGTTGAGTTCTTTGAGCGTTTTGCCGGCCGCGACCTGTGCTGCAATGCTGGCCAATGGATATCCCGTTGCTTTTGCAATAAACGGCACGGTGCGTGATGAGCGGGGGTTCACCTCGATGACATACACCACATCGTCTTTGATGGCGAATTGGACATTCATCAAGCCTTTGACGTTGAGGGCAACCCCAATCCGGCGCGTGACATCGCGAATGATTTCGAGGTGGTACGACGTAATTTTGTAGGGCGGCAGTACCATGGCAGAGTCACCCGAGTGCACACCGGCTTCTTCGACGTGTTCCATGATGCCGGCAATCACCACCTGCGTTCCATCACCTATCGCATCGACATCGACTTCGAAGGCGTCTTCGAGATATTTGTCGATCAACACCGGTGCACCAGCACTCACGACCGTCGCTTCGGCGATGTACTTCTCGAACGACGCATCGTCGTACGCAATAGCCATAGCCCGCCCGCCGAGCACGTAGCTGGGGCGAACCAACACGGGGTAGCCAATGCGGTGCGCAATCGTGCGGGCATCGGCCAGATTGTTGGCCATGCCGTTGGGCGGCATTTCGATGTCCATGCTATTGAGCAACGCGCCGAACCGGCCGCGCTCTTCGGCCAAGTCGATTGCATCCGGCGATGTCCCCCAGATGGGTACGCCATTTGCTTCGAGGCCGTGTGCCAGGTTGAGCGGGGTCTGACCACCAAACTGCACCAACGCAGGCACGCTGCGTACTGCAGGACCGAAATCCGCACCTGCTTCGCGGTCGTAGATGTTGAGCACATCTTCGAGCGTCAACGGCTCGAAGTAGAGGCGATCTGCGGTGTCGTAGTCGGTCGAGACCGTCTCGGGGTTGCAGTTGATCATGATGGTCTCGATATTGAGGTCACGCAGTGCCATACAAGCGTGCACACAGCAATAGTCGAACTCGATACCCTGCCCGATACGGTTGGGGCCACCACCAATAATCATCGCCTTGGGCTTGGTGCTGACGTTGGCCTCGTCGCTCCCCGGTTGGCGACTGTACGTGCTATAGAAGTACGGGGTCGACGCCTCGAACTCCGCCGCACAGGTGTCGATCCTGCGATAGACGGGGACGATTTTCTGCGTTTTGCGATGGCTACGCACAGCAGAAATTGTCGGTTTATCTGACAACGTATAGGCTAATTGCGCATCCGAGAAGCCGTATTCTTTGGCAGTGAACAACAGCTCGT
>CAIZHO010000014.1 GCA_903932805.1 uncultured Roseiflexaceae bacterium
CGTATCGTCGCGACCGTCGTCGAACGTACGATGGCGTTTTTTGTGGCAAACGGTTGGACATACGAAATCATCCTTATCAACGACGGGAGCCGCGATGCGAGCTGGTCCGTCATCGCCGAGTTGGCCCGCCGCCACGAGCCGGTGATCGCCCTCAATTTGTTGCGCAATTACGGTCAGCATAATGCCGTTTTTGCAGGGATGCACCAGAGTCGCGGTGAATACGTCATCACCATTGACGATGATCTGCAGAATCCCCCCGAAGAAATCATCCATCTCGTGCGCAGCGCTGCAGAGGGCAATCACGATGTGATGTTCGGTAAATTTCAACAAAAGAAACACAGTCTCGTGCGACGCATCGGCAGTGGGATTATCCACACGATGAACAACAAAATCTTCCTCTGCCCAGCGGACATTACGCCGAGCAATTTTCGACTGATGCGCCGAGATGTCGTCACCCGCATGCTCGATTACAAGACCGCATACCCGTATACAACCGGGCTTGCGTTGATGTTTGCGCATTCGGTGGGCAACGCATCGGTGCAGCATCTCGAGCGTGCAGAAGGAAAGAGCAATTACAACCTGTACAAGATCCTCAGCTTGGTGCTGCGCATTCTGTTCAATTATTCGATCTGGCCGTTGCGACTCGTCACATTGACCGGCTTTGCTATTTCGATGGTGAGCTTTCTCATCGGTATTATCGTCGTCGTGCGGAAGTTGCTCGATAACATTCAAATCGAAGGTTGGACCGGTATTATCGTTATGTTGGCGGTGCTCAATGGGCTCATCATTCTGATGTTAGGGATGTTGGGCGAGTACGTGATTCGTATTTTGCAGCACCTGAATTCACGTGAAACCTACTACATAAAAGAGATTATTGAATGACCGACCAGCACTTTTTCATTGGTGGTGCCCAGCGTTCTGGGACAACCTATGCATACTACCTCTGCGCAGACCATCCCGATATCGAGATGGCACTGCCGGTGCGCCCCGAACCGAAGTTTTTTCTGAATCCTGCGCTACACAGCCAAGGATATGCGTATTATCGGCAGACGTATTTTGGAAAAAAACCAAATGTGCGGATGTTTGGCGAAAAAAGCACGAGTTATATCGAAGTCGAATCGGCAGCTGCCGCGCTTGCGGCGATGATTCCCGATGCAAAAATCGTCTTTGTGTTGCGTGATCCCATCGAACGTGCGATTTCGAATTATCGCTTTAGTCTGTTTCATGGGGTCGAGACGCTGTCGATGTCCGAGGCGTTCACTCAAGAGGCAGCGCGGGTGGAGCGCTACGATCACGCCCGGTTTTCGGTGTCGCCCTATGCGTACCTGCGCCGTGGAAGATACATCGAATATATCGAAATGTATGAACGGTATTTTCGCCCTGAGCAGATACACATCCTCATTTATGAGCAGATGTTTGCACAGGACGCGTCGGTGCGCGGGTTGTATGCATTTTTGGGGGTCGATCAACAGTACCGGGCGGCAACCCGTGGTGATGTCATCAATGCCAACAGCGAAGCCGCCGGAGAAGAACTGACCCCCGCGTTACGCGCGCACCTGCGCGAAGCGTACGCCCCATACACGGCACGATTACGTGCGCATACGGGGCTTCGTATCCCCGAATGGGAATAACCCGGACTAGTCAAGTTCAAGTGTGACGACGGTGCCGGTCCGCAGGCTTTCGGTCGCTGCACGGGCTACTCTGAGGCTCGCCATTGCATCTGCTATGTCGGGCTTTGGTGTTATCTGCTCACGGATGCAGCGGAAGAAATACGCAAGCTCGCTCACATATGCATCGACAAAGCGATTGGCAAACGACTGGTCGGGGACGAGCGCAGGTGCGCCATCGCCGTCGCTGGGCATTGCGCCTGGGGCTGCCACAAATGCACGTGCCAGTGCGCCAGATACCTCGGTACGGATATCGTATCCCCATGCGGTGCGACGTCCGCCTTCGACCACCCCGAGTGCACCGTTTGCGAACTTCAACATCACCATGACCGTGTCGACATCATCGGCATCATGGAACCCAGGGTCGACGAGCACCGATCCCCAGCTGTGGACCGCTACAATCGGCCCGACCAGATGCAGTGCCAAATCAAAATCGTGGATCAACATATCGATACAAATGCCGCCGCTGGTTTTGATGAAGGCCAAACTCGGCGGTGCCGCATCGATGCTGACCGCGCGGAAGCGCTCGATCGCACCGAGTTCACCGGCGTCGATGCGTCGTTTGAGTTGGGCATAGCGCTCATCGAAGCGACGCATGTAGCCAATCATCACCGGGATGTTGTGTTGGGCAGCAAGATCGCGCACCATGGCGGCGTCTTCGAGAGTGAGAGCGACCGGTTTTTCGCACCAGACGGGTTTGCCGGCGGTGATTGCAGCCGCGATGAGTTTGGGATGGGTAGCAGTCGGGGTCGCAATGAGCACGACGTCGACATCTGCTGCGTTGATTGCCCCGATCGGGTCGGTACTCGCGCGTGGAGCGTCGACGATGGCTGCGCCCTGTTGGGCAGCCGCGAGGTGCGCATCAACGACTTCGACCACACGCACGCCTGGCATGCGCGAGAGGTTGGTAAGGTGCATCAGGCCGATGCGCCCAGCGCCGATGAATGCTACGGTGATTGGTACTTCGGGATGTGTCTTCATGCGAATTCTGCCAATCGTACGGGGCGGCGTTCGTTGTAGCTCCGCCATGCTGCGAGCCCTGCGATGAGTGCTTTGCGTGCGTCGCCGCCGGTCACGACGGCAGGAGTGCCGGAGGTCACTGCGTGCACAAATGATTCTATTTCGGCTGCGTACGCTTCGGCATAGCGTTGCATGAAGAAATTGAGCGGCAGATCACGGCTTACGCCGTTCGCCGTGCTGACGGTGGTGTTGTTGGGGTAGTTGTTGGTTGTTTCAATGCTCCCGGCACTCCCGAATATTTCGGCCCGTTGGTCGTAGCCATACACCGCCTGGCGGCAGTTGTCGATGGTGCCGATAGCGCCATTGGCGAAGCGCAACACCGTCACGTGTGTGTCGATGTCGCCGGCTGCGCCTATGGCGGGGTCGACCGTGACCGCTCCTTGGACATATACTTCATCGATGTCGCTGCCCATCAAGAAGCGCGCGATGTCCCAATCGTGGATGGTCATATCGAGGAAGATGCCGCCCGAGACCTTGATGTAGCTGATGGGTGGCGGGGCAGGATCGCGACTGATGATGTGGATGATTTTTGGGGTCCCAATGCTACCGTCTGCCACAGCCTGATGCATGCGTACGAAATTCGCATCGAACCGTCGGTTGAAGCCGATTTGTAACGTCACCCCTGCTGCGGATACTGCAGCGAGGGCACGGTCGGTTTCGACCAGGTCGAGGGCAATCGGTTTTTCGCAGAAGATGTGCTTCCCGGCTGCAGCAGCTGCTTTGATATACGCTGCGTGCGTGTCTGTCGGCGTACAAATCATGACGGCATCGATGTCGGCGTCTTTGATCAGTGATAGACAGTCGGTGCTGACCGTCGAGACGCCGAAACGCGCAGCCAGATTAGCCGCTGCGTCGGGCATCGGATCTGCGATTGCGACGAGGCGTGCCGATGGCACGCGCTGAACGATGGTACGTGCATGGACCTGGCCGATGCGACCGGCGCCGAGGAGTGCAATGCGGAGTGGTGATGTCATCGATTTATCCTAAGTAGTCGCGTTCGCGAATGCGGTTTTGCTGCCATTCAGCGCGTTTCTGCTGCACCTCGGGGCTGGTGCTGACCTCGGCTGGTGGGACATCCCACCAGCTGTCGTAGCCGGGCACCCCGTGATAGCGGTCGTTGCGTACATAGACGACGGTCGTGGTCGGGTTGGCCCGTGCCTGGGCGATACCTGCCACAAACGAATCGTAATCGCTACATTCAATGACGGTCGCGCCCAGACTGCGGGCGTTTTGGGCCAGATCGACGGGAATGCGCTCGACGTCGTTGCCGTCGGCGTCGGAGGTCACCCGGTTGTCGTGACTATAGGCGTACCGCGTACCAAAGCCTTCTTGACCGAGCGAACGACTCAGGCTACCGATGCTTTTGTAGCCGTCGTTGTCCATCAAGATGATGATGAGTTTGCGGTCTTCTTGGATTGCAGTGACCAGCTCGGTCGACATCATCAGCCAACTGCCGTCTCCGACCATTACATAGACCTCGCGCTCCGGGGCAGCCATTTTGATGCCCAGCCCGCCGGCGACCTCGTAGCCCATGCAGCTGTTGCCGTACTCGAGGTGGTAGTTTTTGGGGTGGCGAGCGCGCCAGAGTTTGTGCAGGTCGCCCGGCAGACTGCCGGCCGCGCAGACCATGATGGCACCAGGGTCAGAGCGGTCGTTGACTGCGCCAATCAGCTCACCCTGGCTGGGCAGCGGACTCAGGCGGATGTCGTAAATGCGTTGTACTTCACTGTCCCAGGCGGCGCTGAGGCGTTGGGCGGCAGCACGATACGCGCCATCGACGGTATAGCCCTGCAACGCAATCAAGAGTTCTTCGAGGGTCACCTGAGCGTCACCGACGAGCATCGTTGCGCCGTGTTTGACGGCGTCGAGTTCACATACATTGATGTTGATAAAGTGCACATTGGGGTGCGCAAACGCGGTTTTGGAGCTGGTAGTGAAATCGCTATAGCGCGTACCGATGCCGATGACGAGGTCCGCGTCGCGGGCAATTTGATTGGCAGCGAATGTGCCTGTGACCCCGATAGCACCGAGATTGAGGCTGTGGTCGTAGCGCAGCGATCCCTTGCCGGCCATCGTTTCGCCGACCGGGATGCCGGTGGCTTCGACGAATGCGGTCAAGGCTGTCGTCGCATCGCTATAAATCACCCCACCACCGGCGACGATGAGTGGGCGCTTGGCGGCGCGGATGCGTGCGACGGCACGGCGGAGCGCCGCGCTGTCGGGGCGCTGCCGTGCAATGTGCCAAACACGCGGTGCAAACAATGCCGTGGGGAAGTCGTAGGCTTCGGTTTGGACATCTTGGGGCAACGCCAACGTGACCGCGCCGGCATCGCTCGGACTGGTCAGCACCCGCATTGCCTCACGCAGGGCGCTACTGAGCTGGTCGGGCCTGTTGATACGATCCCAGTATTTACTGACCGGCTTGAAGCAGTCGTTGGCCGATACATCGCGACTCTGGGCCCATTCGAGCTGCTGCAATACCGGGTCGACATTGCGCCGTGCAAAGATGTCGCCGGGTAGCAACAGCACTGGCAGCCGATTGATGGTGGCAGTGGCGGCACCGGTGACCATGTTGGTCGCTCCCGGTCCAATCGAGGTTGTGCAGGCGATGGTCTGCAGGCGATTGGCAGTTTTGGTGAACGCCGTGGCCGCATGCACCATGGCCTGCTCGTTGCGTGCTTGATAGTAGCGGAGTGCAGGGATTTGTTGTAACGCTTGGCCCATCCCCGATACGTTGCCGTGCCCGAAAATGCCGAAGCAGCCGGCGAAAAATCGCTGCTCATGACCGTCGCGTTCGACGTATTGTTGGGTCAGGAACGTGACGAGTGCCTGCGCGACGGTGAGACGTGTGGTAGACATGCCGTGCTCTTTTCTCATGAAAAAACGGTCCTACAAATCACCGTGCATGCCGATGAACTGCTCGATGTCGGCCATTGTCGGCATAAAGTTGGCGCAGCCATGTTTGGTGACGACAATTGCGCCGCAGGCATTGCCCAGGCGCGCGGCGCGCTGCCAGCTCCAGCCGTGTGCGAGGCCATGGATGACACCGCCGGCATAGGCATCACCCGCGCCGAGAATGTTGTAGACCTGCACGGGGAACCCCGCAGCGTCTATCCGGTCGATCCCCGCCGGGGTGACCACATGGACGCGTGAGCCCTCAGCGCCGCGCTTTTGGAACAGCACCGTTGGCCCCATCCCGAGCACGGTATCGATTGCGACATCCACATCGCCACTCACGCGTGCATCCGACACCTGTGAGTGGGTGAGTGTGACGGTGTTGTCTTCGCCCATCATCATGGCGTTGATTTCGTCTTCGGTGCCCAGGACGATGTCGACTGTCCGCAACACCGAGCGGAGCGTGACACCGAATGCGCGTGCATCGTGCCACTGGTCAGGGCGAAAATCGATGTCCAAGACGACGGTTGTCCCGTGTCGCTGTGCATATTC
>CAIZHO010000015.1 GCA_903932805.1 uncultured Roseiflexaceae bacterium
AAGAATCAACACGTCGCGGATGCGCTTCTCCGCATGAGCACCGTCATGGCTGGGTTCATGGGTGCGTTGCATGTGGTGACGACTGCGATTGCACTAGGGTACCCAGTTGTGCTCGAGCGGGCCTTGAGTGGCATGATGGGGGTGTTGTTCATTATCATCGGCAGGATGATGTATACCATTCCACCAAACGGATTTTTCGGCATTCGAACCTATTGGACACTGGCAAATCCGGTCGTGTGGACCGAGTCACATCAACTCGCATCGCGCTGGATGATTGGAAGCGGAGTGGTGAGTATCATTCTCGCGCTTATCCCGATTCGCCCCGTTCTCTTGTTGAGTGGCTTGCTGACAGCTCTGCTGGTGGCAGTTGCGGTTCCAATGGTTTTTGCGTATCGACGCTTTCACCAGATAACGGATGGTCAATAGAACGTGCACCATGGCGTACGTAGCGCCATGGTGCAGATTGTATGTACTGTTCACGGGTAGCGAAATGTTGATTGCAGACCATGGGTGCGCAAAACACTTTTGGCTATTTTGGCAACGACGGTGTACGCAGGATCAAATACATTGCCAATGTGGTACTCAATGAGTTGGCTCATGATGACTGCAGCACTGGTTCCGTCGGCACCACACGCAATCAACATGCGGTGCATTTCTGATGTGGCATGTTGGAGCGCTTGGTCGAGTGGACGGGCGTTGCCAACGGTGTACAGATACTCATCGTCCTCTGCACGTGGCCATGTGATGCGTTCCATCTGTGCTTTGGCGAGACGGACATCGATACGCATCGCAGATTCGACTCCGGTACCGCCGATTTCTCCGCACCCCTGAACAAAATGGGCATCGCCCGCAAAAAACAATCCACCATCAACTGCCACCGGGAAGTAGACGGTACACCCTACACCAAAGAAGCGGACGTCCATATTACCGCCGTGCGGTCCAGACGTGGCAGTCGAAACAGCTTCCCCGCGTGCAGGAGCAACGCCAAAACACCCCACCATGGGGCGATATGGCGCACTAACGCGCATGCCATGCGTGCCGCGGCTATGAACCGTGCCGGTCGTGGTATCTAGATCCCAGTATTCCTTCGGAAGCTTGCTCCCTGGGGCAAAGGGTACTGCACCCACATACTCTGGATCGACGACATTGCCGGCCAAAGTCGGATAGCTCCAGCCATGCATCCGCAATGGGTGCATAGCGGTAATCGTGACAGAGAGGACGTCACCGGTGACGAGACCCTCTACGGCAATCGGTCCGGTCATGGGATTCCCCGCGGCTGTGACTACTTGGTCATGCCCGTCGATTCCATGTGCATCGACGCACCACATGGCAACGACATCACCATCGTTGATGGTAAGTGCTGCGGGGTGCGTACCAATGGTCCGATAATACTGTGTTGGTACGAATGTATGGTTCATAGACGCGTTCTCCTTTGACACAACGATGACATCGTTAGTATACTAGGCACATGGACGACGACTATCATTCACGTCAGCTTAATACTGCATAGACAAGCGCGCGTTGCTCGTGGTGATACACCCGTGTGCAGCTGCACGCGGGTTTTCTGTTTTGGCAGAGGTATCCCATGCTCTTTGTATCTCAATTGATGAACTTGATGGTCCGTGCGCGTGATGGGAGCGATATCGGGATGTTATCCGATGTTGTGGTGCGCATCGATGACCGGAGCTACCCGCCTATTTCGGGTATTGTCGTGCGCGATCAACGTCGGGCAATGTTTATCCCTGCCGCAGACATTGTGGCGATTACACATTCCAACATCGCCCTCAACACAATGCAACTGAACTTGCAACGCTTCAGCCGTCGCGACGGTGAAGTGTTGCTCAACAAAGATGTCCTTGATCATCAGATTATTGATATCAACGGGCGGCGTATTGTACGTGTCAACGACATACAGATGGCTCGCATAGAACACGAGTATTGCGTTGTCGGAGTTGACATAAGCCCTCAAGCGTTGTTGCGTCGTCTCGCCCCTCGTGCAGCTGCCCAGTACATTATTGGACGCCAGGTCATTAGTTGGGCAGATGCGCAATACCTTGCGTCTGCCGCGCCGGTGCAGCTCAAAGTTTCGTACAACCGATTGAATGACATGAGTGCGGTAGATTTAGCGCGTATCGTTGATGCGTTGTCGTTTCGTGAGTCTGCCGAAATCGTGGCAGCGCTCGATGACGAAACAGCTGCCGAAACCCTTGAAGAGGTTTCTGATGAGCGTATGGCAGATTTGCTCGAGGGAATGGATCAAGAGCGTGCAGCAGACATCCTTGAAGAAATGACCCCGAGCGCTGCAGCAGACGCCCTCGAAGACCTTGATGCCGACGTTGCAGAGCAGATTTTGGCACGCATGGAGCCCGAGGAGGCTGAAGACGTCAAGGAGCTCCTTGCCTATGACGGTGATTCGGTCGGCCGCAGTATGACAACGGACTTGGTGGTTGCGTATCCAGATGATCGTGTCGAGGATGTGATACGTGGATTGCGTGCGCGCGATGAGCTACCCGACCCGCTGACCGAAATCTATGTCGTCGAACACGACGATGTCGAAGAGGGTATGGATGGCATTGGTGCACGGCTGATCGGAATCGTGCGCATCCCGAAGCTCCTGGTGACCGGTGCGGATGTGCACCTGCGCGATATCCTCGAGGAAGTCCCTACCATCCATGTGGATGACCCTTCAGAGAACGCCGCACGGGTGTTGGGTGAATATAACCTGACTGCCGTACCGGTCGTTGATTCTGTTGGGATGCTCGTCGGCGCGGTCAGCGTCGATGATGCCCTTGCGGTATTGCTCCCTGATATTTGGCATCGACGCGGGTCGAGAAACTTCGGATAGAAGGTACGTCATGCGAATCCAAAACGAAATGCTCTCGCCGTGGCGTAAATTTGTGCGTGGTGTACGTAAGTCCTGGTTGCCGTATCTTGCGGCGATTGGGCCAGGTTTGCTCGCTGCAAGTGCCGGCAATGATGCGGGTGGCATTGCAACCTATGCCTCTGCAGGCGCTGCGTACGGGTATAGTTTGTTGTGGGTCATGGTATTGATTACGATTGCAGTCGCTATTGTTCAAGAGATGTCAGCTCGTCTCGGCGCGGTCACGGGCAAGGGGTTTGCTGATCTCGCCCGCGAAAACTTTCCCATTCGTGTGACTGCACTCATTATGTGCACGCTTTTGATTGCAAATGCCGGGATTATCGTCTCGGAGTTTGTGGGGATTGCTGCTGCCGCAGAGTTATTTGGGATTAGTCGCTACATTGCGGTGCCTGTTGCTGCTTTTGTGATGTGGTTACTGATTACCCGAGGATCCTATTCGCGGGTAGAGCAGATATTGTTGCTATTGAGTGCGGTGTTCTTGGCCTATATTGCGTCGGCGGTCATTGTGCATCCGAACGGTGATGAGATCATGAATGGGCTCAAGCCAACCATCGTTCGCGAGAGTGAGTACAT
>CAIZHO010000016.1 GCA_903932805.1 uncultured Roseiflexaceae bacterium
GAGGCAGGTCGATGGAATGTGGTTGCCGCGACACTGGCGACGGTGCAAACCCCCAGTAACGAGCAAGATGCATGGACCGTGGTATTGCTAAAGCGCGCGGCTGCGTTGCGTGCGCCGACGGCAGACGATGCGTCGCCGTTCATGAGTGCGTTGTTGTATGGCGATTATGATGCCGCCGTGGGTGTGCTCAAACGGTATCAGCCCAAAGCGTTGGTCGACACGCAGAATCCCGCATTCCCGAGCGATTTGGCACCGTTTGGGGAGCTCGTCGTCGATTCTGTGGTACGATTGAGCACTACCGTTCTGGCCCAAGACGCGACAGTGACGAGTGCGCAGTTCCTGCGTGGATGGGCACAGACGTTGCTCGACCCCAAAAATGCAGCAGGTTTGGCCGATTTGGAAGCAGTCGCCGCGATTGACCCTTTCTATGCGGCAGTCCAAGCAGCCGTGCTGAACCGCTGATTTGCCTGTAGAAGGAGCCGCCATGCCCATCCCACTCACCGGTCATTCGCTGCTCACCCAAGACGATTTGTACTTGTTCAACGAGGGGTCGCACTTCGCGCTCCACGAGAAGCTCGGTGCCATCCCCTGCGTCAAAGACGGCGTGACGGGTGTCCACTTTGCGGTGTGGGCGCCGAGCGCGCGCAGTGTGGCGGTCATTGCTGATTTCAATGGATGGCAGCGTGGCGGCAACATGCTGTGGGCACAGGGGTCTTCGGGCATTTGGGCGGGGTTCATCGCCCACGTCCCGGTCGGGACGCCGTACAAATACTCCATCGAGACACAGATGGGTGACATCCTCGAAAAAGCCGACCCACTGGCCACCGCCAGTGAGGTCCGCCCCAATACGGCGTCGCTTGTCAGCGACATGCAGGCCCACCGCTGGGGTGATGCCGCCTGGATGACCGCGCGTGCCACCCGCAACACCAACGGCACCCCGATGAGCATCTACGAGGTGCACCTCGGGTCATGGATGCGCAACCCAGACGGTTCGTGGCTGGGCTACTTCGACGCGGCCCGCAAATTGGTCGATTACTGCACGATGATGAACTACACCCACGTCGAACTGCTCCCCATCATGGAATACCCGTATGACGGGTCGTGGGGCTACCAGTCGGTGGGGTTGTACGCGCCGACGAGCCGCTATGGCAGCCCAACGGATTTCATGGAATTTGTGGATTACCTGCACCAAAACAATCTCGGCGTCATCCTCGACTGGGTGCCGTCGCACTTCGCCGTGGATGCCCACGGCCTAGCGCAGTTCGATGGTACCGCCATCTACGAGCACGCCGATCCGCGCCAGGGCTACCACCCCGATTGGGGCAGTTATATCTTTAACTATGGGCGGCACGAGGTGCGCAGCTTCCTTATTTCGAGCGCGGTGTCGTGGTTCGAACGCTACCACATCGACGGCATCCGGGTCGATGCAGTTGCTTCGATGTTGTACCTCGACTACTCACGCAAAGAAGGGGAGTGGATCCCCAATGCGTATGGTGGTCGCGAAAACATCGATGCCATTGTGTTGTTGCGCCGCTTGAACGAGGCGGTCCACGGCCGGTTCCCCGGTATTGTGATGATCGCCGAAGAGTCGACGGCCTGGCCGATGGTGTCGCGACCGACCTACATCGGAGGCTTGGGCTTCAACATGAAGTGGGACATGGGCTGGATGCACGATACCCTCAAATACATGACCGAAGATCCCGTGCACCGCAAATATCATCACGACAAGCTGACCTTTCGGTCGCTGTATTCGTTCAGCGAGCAGTTCACCCTGGCGTTTTCGCACGATGAGGTGGTCCACGGCAAGGGCTCGATGATGAGCAAAATGCCCGGCGATCACTGGCAGAAGTTTGCCAATCTGCGCACGTTATATGGCTACATGTACGGGCAATCGGGCAAAAAGCTGTTGTTCATGGGCGGTGAGTTCGGGCAGTGGCGCGAATGGTCGCACGAGCGCGAGCTCGATTGGTATTTGCTCAACGAGCCGATGCATGCCGGGCTGCAGCAGTATGTAGCTGATTTGAATCGGCTCCACCGCGACGAGCGTGCGTTGCACGAACTGGACTTTGACCCGTGGGGATTCCACTGGATTGCCTGCGACGACGCCGATCAGAGTGTGGTGGCGCTGTTGCGCCGTGGCGGGGCAGATACCCGCAACGTGGTGGTGATCTGTAACTTCACCCCGGTGCCGCGTCACAACTACCGCATTGGCGTGCCCCAAGCCGGTGCATGGGAGATTTTGTCGAACAGTGACGACACCACCTGGGGCGGCAGCGGGGCGATGACGCATCTGCGTGTCGAGACGGTGCCCACCCACGACATGCCGGCATCGGTGGTATTGACGATTCCGCCCTTGGCGACCGTCTACCTGGCACCCAAAAAGTAACGCAACACGAAGACCACGCTGTCTGCACGATGCACGGCAGCGTGATAGAGGAATAGCGCCACGTGACCCGATATGTGTGTGTCCACGGACATTTTTATCAGCCCCCGCGTGAGAATCCATGGCTCGATGCCATCGACGTCCAGCCCAGTGCTGCGCCCTACCACGATTGGAACGCACGCATAGCGGCCGAATGCTACGCACCCAACACCGCTGCGCGCATCCTCGACGAGCGCGGGCGGATCCGGGCCATCATCAACAACTATGCACGCATCAGCTTCAATGTCGGCCCGACCTTGATGCGCTGGCTCAAACAGCACGAAGCGTCGACGTATGCAGCGATACTGGCTGCAGACCGCGAAAGCCAAACGCGCTTCGGCGGGCACGGATCTGCCATTGCGCAGGTCTATGGGCATATCATCATGCCGCTGGCGTCGGCCCGCGATCGGCGTACCCAGGTCGCCTGGGGGGTAGCGGATTTTGTCCATCACTACGGCCGCATGCCCGAGGGGATGTGGTTGTCCGAAGCGGCCGTGTGTACCGACAGCCTCGAGGCGCTCGCCGAACACGGCATCAAATACACCATTCTGGCGCCGCATCAGGCCGCCGCCGTGCGCCGTATCGGTGCGACTGCGTGGGAACAAACGACCTACGGCGTCGATACCACCATGCCCTATCAGATTGCACTGCCGTCGGGTCGGAGCATCGCCGTGTTCTTTTATAACGGTGCGACGTCGCAGGCCATCGCCTTCCAAAATCTGCTCGAAAACGGCGATGTCCTGGCCAATGCGCTGCTCCGCGACGCTGCCGACGACGGTACCCCGCGGTTGGCCCATGTCGCCACCGACGGCGAGACATACGGCCACCACCATCGCCATGGCGAGATGGCGTTGGCCTTTGCACTGGCAAATATCGAAAAATTGAACCTCGCCAAAATCACCGTCTACGGCGAATATTTGGCGCTCCATCCACCGACCCACGAGGCCCAGATTGTCGAACACAGCTCGTGGAGTTGTGCCCACGGGGTCGAGCGGTGGCGCAGCAATTGTGGCTGCCACACCGGTGGCCAACCTGGTTGGACCCAGGCGTGGCGCGCTCCGCTCCGGGCATCGCTGGATTACATGGCCGATGCAATCAATGCAGCCTGGTATCGCAAAGCGAACGAGTTTTTTGCTGACCCATGGGCGGCCCGTGATGCATACATCGCGGTCATCAACCAACCCGACGAGGCCGGCATGGACGCCTTCATGCAGAGGCATGGATTGACTGCTGAGCGTTGGCCGGCGTTGGGCTTGATGGAGCTGCAGCGCCAGCTGATGCAGAGTTTTACCAGTTGTGCGTGGTTCTTTAACGATCCGACCGGGATCGAGACCATCCAAGTCCTGCGCTATGCTGCCCGTGCGATGCAATTGGCCCAACAGACGCTGGATGTGGACATCGAAGAGGGGTTCAACGAGCAGCTCGAAAAAGTCATCAGCAACACCGGGGTGACGCTCGAGAGTGTCTACCGGAGCGATGTTTCGCCATTGGTGCTATCGCTCGCCGATGTCTGTGCGCACGATGCATTGACGGCGTTGTTTCACGATGCCAACAACGACGAAGTGGTCTATTTGCACCGCATTCGGCGTATCGTGCAACACGTCTGGACGTTGGGGACCATGCGCATCGCCATCGGCGTCACCGAGGTGACAGCGCTGTTGACCGGTGAACAACGCCGGTTCCAGTATGGGGTGGTGTTGACGAGCGATCAGATCATGCACGGTGGGGTCCGCCCCGACGACGATAATATCGATGCGTTGCTCCATGTGGTTGTGCCCGCGGTCGCCAAAAACGACCAAGTCCTGGTCAAGCAGGCGATGGACGACGCGTTGGGGCCGTTCCATTATTCGTTGCATTCGGTGTTCCGCGAAGAACAGCGATCGATCCTCGAAACCATGCTCTCGGGCGTGGTTGACAAAGTGGTCGCCCGCTACCACCAGATGTACGCCGAACACACCACGTTGATGCGCTTTCTCCAAAAGATGAGCTTGCCGGTGCCCGAAGAGCTCCAAGTGGCCGCATCGTCGGCGTTGCACGCCGATGTGCGCAGTGCGTTGGCCAACGATCCCCCCAATAGCACTCGGGTGCAGGCACTGCTCGACGACGCACAATTGACCGGTGTTGTGCTGGACCGAGCGGCCATCGCGCTCCAAATGAGCGATGCATTGGCGCGCGTGGCGACACGGGTTGTCGCGACGCCCTTCGAACGGGGGATCTTGGGCACACTGTTGCGCTTGGTCGATGTGGCCGAGGCATACGATGTCGACATGTGGATGGTCCAAAACAACTATAATGTGCTCTGGCAACGCGACTACCCCACCCAACAACGGAACGCAGATGCCGGTGATGTGATTGCCATGGATTGGGTTGCGGATTTTCGCAATCTGGGCGAACACTTGAATATGGCGATAGTCAACGAATAATCGACGCTGAAAGGATAACTCATGCCTGAGGGATTAGTCATTACTGGGCCGATGAAGCCTGGCTACAACGAGATTTTGACGCGTGAGGCATTGGCATTTGTCGAAGACCTCATCGAACGCTTCGAAGAGCGCCGCAGTGCACTGTTGGCACGGCGCGTCACGCGCTGGAACGAGCTCAAAGCAGGGGTGTTGCCCGATTTCAACCCCGAGACCGCACACATCCGGGCCGACGATTGGAAGGTCGCACCGATCCCAGCGGACTTCCGCAATCGCCGCACCGAAATCACCGGCCCCGTCGACCGCAAGATGGTCATCAACGCTCTCAACTCGGGTGCCCAAGTTTTTATGGCAGACTTCGAAGACGCCAATGCGCCGCTGTGGGACAACATCGTGCAGGGTCAAATCAATCTGCGCGACGCCATCCGCCGCACGATTTCGTTCACCGCCAAAGACGGCACGGTTTATCGCCTCAACGACCAGACGGCAGTGCTGGCGGTGCGTGTGCGTGGCTGGCATTTGGACGAAAAGCATGTCACCTACAACGGCAAACCGGTGTCGGGCGGCATCTTTGACCTTGGGTTGTACTTGTTCCACAACGCAAAAGAACTGCTCAAGCGTGGCAGCGGGCCGTACGTCTATCTGCCCAAATTGCAGAGCCACCTCGAGGCCCGCTTGTGGAACGACATCTTTGTCTATGCCCAAGACAAACTGGGCATTCCCCAGGGCAGCATCCGTGCCACGGTGCTCATCGAGCATATTTTGGCAGTGTTCGAAATGCACGAGATTTTGTATGAGTTGCGCGACCACTCGAGCGGCCTGAATCACGGCCGCTGGGACTACATTTATAGCTTCATCAAAGCCTTCAATCATCGCGACGACTTCGTGTTGCCGGATCGCTCGCAGGTGACGATGGCGGTGCACTTCTTGCGGTCGGCGGCAGAGCTGTTGGTGGCCACCTGTCACCGCCGTGGTGCACACGCAATGGGCGGCATGTCGGCGATTATCCCGCGCAAAGACGACGTCAACGCCAACACGCGCTCGATGCAACGCTTGGCCGACGATAAGCAGCGCGAGGCCGATCAAGGCTTCGACGGCGCATGGGTAGCCCACCCAGGGCTGGTCAAGCCGGTGCACGAGATCTTCAAGAAGGCCTTTTCGAGCGAAAACCAAATCACGTATGTGCCGCAGGTGAGCATCACCGCTGCCGATTTGCTGACCATCCCTATGGGCGACATCACCGAGCAGGGGCTGCGCAACAACATCAACGTCGCGTTGCAGTACATCGAAGCCTGGTTCGGCGGGCGTGGTGCGGTGGCCATCAACTACTTGATGGAAGACGTCGCCACGGCAGAAATCTCGCGCTCACAGTTTTGGCAGTGGGTCCACCACGGCGCCAAACTCAACGACGGCCGCCCGGTCGATGCCTATCTGTACAAGATGACCCGCACCGAAGAGGTCCAGAAGCTCCAGGAACGTCTGGGCGGGCCGCGCCTCGACCAGGCAGTGGCGTTGTTGGACGAACTGGTTCTCAATCCCGAGTTCACCGAGTTTTTGACGGTACCCGGCTACAACCAGATGGCGTAGGTGCCGCAGAGACGAACCGCGGGGGGCGCAACGCGCACCCCGCGGTTCTCTTTGTGTTGTTACTTGGTGCGGATGTACGGCGTTTTGATGAGTTCGGCGACACGATCGAGGACCATGGTGATGGCATAGAAAAGCCAGCGCACCGGCCACAAGATGGGGACCACAACGCGTTTGAGCGGCGTGCGGGCCACCACTATCGTACCCAACATGACCCCCAGCGAAATGCCGAACTGCTGGAACTCGGTCAACGTGATGTGGGCATATTCGTGCAGGATCAACTCAGTACCAATCGTCAGCAGCAACAGGAACGCGGCGGTCTGCACGGCCGGCTCCCAGGCGATGAGTTTGCTGAAAATCTGTGCCGCAAAGCGCATCACCAAAATGCCAATGGCGACGCCCAGCATGACCACCCAGAGTTGATTGGAAAGGGCAACCGCGGCGATGACGTTGTCGATCGAAAAGGCCAAATCGGCCAGTTCAAGAGCCAACACGGTACCCCAAAAGCCACTGCTGTTGAGGCGATTCGTGCCTGCCTGGCCGTCTTCGCCGCTCCGGTCGAACTCTTCGCCGAAATGGCGAATCGCCAAATAGATGAGATAGGCTGCGCCGAGCACCCGCAACCAGGGGAACTGAATAATCCAGCCGGCCAAGACAAGCATCGCGCCACGACCAACGTACGCGCCGAGCAAGCCGACTTTGAGCGCTGCATCGCGTTGATTGCCCAACACGCGATCGCCCCAGGCGTGCAAATGGGCCAAGCGGCGCGGCCAGGGGATGGGCTTGTCGTTGGGCAAATGGTTGACCATTGCGCCAAGCACGGCCGCGTTATCGATCGACAAGATGCCTTCGAGGAAAATGAGCTGGACGATAATTGTGAGTGTGGTTAATTCCATATGTCCTCTTTCGCAGTTCCACTATAATACCATTACACGACGCGAGCGACGGGTTGTTGCGCGCGTGTGTTTTGTGTGGAAAGCGCTCCCGTACAGACGGAAGGACAGACCCATGGCAGTGGTAGCAGTAGTCGGCGCTCAATGGGGCGACGAGGGCAAAGGCCATATTATCGATATTTTGGCGGCACGCGCAGCAACCGTCGTCCGCTATGGCGGTGGCAATAATGCTGGCCACACCGTGGTCA
>CAIZHO010000017.1 GCA_903932805.1 uncultured Roseiflexaceae bacterium
ACGCACAGGGTCAGCGTTATAAGCATCAACAGAAATTTGGAAGACATAGCACTCCTTGCAACAATATCTGACAGTTTAACGTATGTTGTGACATTTGTCGAAAGTTTATTGCAAACCCGACGCCCACATCGATTGCCGTATGTGCGGAACACCTCGTTTGGTGGGAACGGTGTAGACATACACCAATCAGAGCATGCCAGGATGCGCAGGCGGGGAGACGGGGCAAGATGTGCGGTGTGTCGCGCTCAACGTTTTCGTCGCCTCGTCTACCGCATGTCGGCACGGACCCCCGGACGACTCGTCACGTCGGTCGCCGCGATACCTTTTTTGCATAGAAGAGGAAAAGCACACTACAATAATGAAAAGAAATTACAGAGGCTGCCATGAATCGACAATCACTGCTCGAACGCATCTCGACCACCGACCGCTGGGACATGATTGTCATCGGCGGTGGCGCGACGGGCCTGGGCATCGCGGTCGATGCCGCCGCACGTGGCCATCGGACATTGTTGGTCGAGGCGTACGACTTCGCCAAAGGGACCTCGTCGCGTGCCACCAAACTGGTACACGGTGGGGTGCGCTACCTGGCCCAGGGTAATATTTCGCTCGTCTACGAAGCCTTGCACGAACGCGGTCGCTTGCTGGCAAACGCACCACATCTGGTCCGTGTCTTGCCGCACGTTGTCCCGGCATACACCTGGTACGACCTGCCGTTTTATGGCGCGGGCTTATTGCTCTACAGCGTCTTGGCAGGCTCGCTGGGATTTGGGATGTCACGCATCGTCAGCAAAGCAGAGTCATTGCGATTGGCACCCACGCTGAGCCAGCAGGGACTCAAAGGCGGCGTGGTGTATTTTGACGGTCAATTCGACGATAGTCGGCTGGCAATCACCCTGATGCGCACGGCACTCGACCACGGTGCAACGCTGATCAATCACATGCCGGTGACCGGATTGGTGCACACCAACGGTGCAATCAGCGGCGTACAGCTCACCGACAGCGAGACGGGACAGACCTACACCGCACACGCCAATGCGGTTGTCAATGCGACCGGGGTATTTGTCGATGCCGTACGGAGCATGGACAAGGCGGATGTCAGCGCACTGGTCACCCCGAGTCAGGGGATCCACATCGTCGTCGATCGGAGCTTCTTGCCCGGCGATCATGCCGTCATGATACCCAAAACCGCCGATGGACGGGTCTTGTTTGCCTTGCCGTGGCACGATTGTGTCGTGATTGGTACGACCGATACCGGCGTGCCACGGGCCGAACTCGAGCCGCGCCCCCTGGCAGCCGAGATCGAGTTTGTGCTGTCGCACACCGAAAAATACCTGACCCGACGACCACAACCGAGCGACATCCGGAGCGTCTTTGCGGGTCTGCGGCCGCTGGTCAAACGGGGCGACGGCGCCACCAAAACGTTGTCGCGCGATCATACCATCTTGTTTGCCGAATCCGGCTTGATGACCATCACCGGCGGCAAATGGACGACCTACCGCCACATGGCAGAGGACGCGGTCAATCAATTGAGTGCGCGCGGATTCATCGCGAACAAACCCTGCATCACCAAAACGCTACGCTTACACGGCTTTACCACCGTGCGCGACAGCGACAGCATGCAAGTCTATGGGAGCGATGCGGCTGCGGTCCGTGATTTGGCGACCCACAACCCAGCCTGGGCAGCGCTGATCCACCCGGATTTGCCCTATACCCAGGCAGAAGTCATCTATGCGGTGCGCACCGAACTCGCCCGGACCGTCGAAGACGTCTTGTCGCGCCGGACCCGTGCATTGCTGATCAATGCCCAGGCAAGTTGTGCAGCTGCACCCGTGGTGGCAGCATTGATCGCCGCAGAACTCGGGTTCGATGATGCCTGGCAAGCCGCGCAGGTCGCCGAATACACGGCGTTGGCCGAAGGCTATATCATTCGCTGACCCACTCCAATGCCACACCCCGCACGCGGCAGAGGCCACGTGCGGGGTGTTTGTGTCGGATATAGGAGTTTAGCCGCGGCGGGCGGTGATCTCGGCGGTCAAGGCCGGGACAATCTCGGCCGCATCGCCCACAATGCCGTAGGTGGCAATGCGGAAGATGGGTGCGTCGGCGTCTTTGTTGATAGCCACGATGGTACGGGCGGTGCGCATCCCGGCGAGGTGCTGGATGGCGCCCGAAATCCCGACCGCGATGTACAACTTGGGGCTGACGGTTTTGCCCGTCTGACCTACCTGGTGGTCGTATGCAATCCAGCCCGCGTCGACAATAGCACGTGAAGCGCCATAGGCGCCACCCGTAGCATTCGCCAGAGCAGGGATGAGTGCGTGGTAGTTTTCGGCCGACCCCAACCCGCGCCCGCCCGATACGATGATCCCTGCATCGCTCAGACTGACGCCGCTGGAGCTTTTGCGGCTCGACACATGCGTGATGCGCGTGGCCAAACCGGCAACGTCGATGGCGACGATGGGTGTGGACGCAGCGGCTGGTGTTGCCTCGGCGTGGGTCTGTTTGCGCACCGACACAACCACGGTCGCTGCCGTGTAGGTGAGGGTAGTAGCCACATTGCCGGCGTGCGAACTGCGCACGGCGACGACGGAACCGCCGTCTACCCGGACGTCACTGGCATCTGCGGCCAATGCACCGCCGAGGGCGCCAGCCAGGCCGGCACTGACATCGCGCATGCGCAACGAGGCAGTGGTGAGTACGATGGCGGGCTTGGTCTGCGCAACGACGGCATTGGCTGCCTGGACGAATGCGTCAGCCGGCAGGTGGGTCAAGGCAGCGTGTGAGACAGTCATCACAGATGCTGCACCGTAGCGGGAAGCGTCGGAAGCGATTGCGGCCACATCCGCGCCGAACACGGCGATGGTGGTGGTGCCGAGGGCGTTGGCCCGGGCAATCACTTCACGCTGCGGACCGGTCAATTGGGTTGCCCCTTGCGGCGCATCGATCAACACGAGAATGTTTGTCATGATGCCTCCTACAGGGCCTGATCGGCGATGAGCCGATCGACGAGGGTGCGTACCTTGCTGGCCACATCGGGGCCTGCGATGATTTCGCCGGCTTTGCGGGCAGCGGGGGGAATGCGGTCGACGACGGTCGAGACATTGGTGAAGGCCGCTGCGGCGATGACCGGCACCTCGGCTTTGGCGTACTTTCGCACACGCAACAGCGATGGGAAGCGTGGTTCGACATCGCCTTTGCCCACGCTGATCAGCACGGGGAGGGCAACCGAGACGACCTCGGTCTCGTCTTCGAGGCTGCGCTCGAGTTCGAGGGTGGTGGCGCTGGACGACAGGATTTTGGTGACATAGGTGACATGCGTCCAGCCGAGGGCCTGGGCCAACATGGGCCCAAACGCCGCGCTTTCGTCATCGGTGGCAGTGCGACCACAGACGATGACGTCGGCTGCGGGCAGCGTCCCAATGGCGCCCCGCACGATACTGACGGCACTGGCGATGTCGGGTTCGCCGTCGGCGGTGACCAGCACCGCGTTGGTCGCACCCATGGCCAACGAGCGGCGCAACTGATCGACCGTCTCGTCTGTGCCGAGCGACAGGACGGTGACATCACCACCGTGCTCGTCGTTGAGCGACAACGCGGCCTCGAGTGCGTACTCGTCGAAGAGGTTCAAGATGGGCTCGATGCCGCTGGCATCGATGCGCTTGTGCGCATCGATGGCGACCGTGTTGTCGCGCGGCACCTGCTTGATACAGGCAATGATATGCATTGGTTACTCTGCTTCCCAGGCGTCTTTGTTGTAGGCGGGCAGTTCACAGCGCAGTTTGGGGGCGAGTTCACGGGTACCCATGGCGAAATCGGCTTGGAGCAGCTCTTGCAGTTCGCGGGTGCCTTCGTAGATGACACCGCCGCGGGCATTGCGCAAGAAGCGCTCGACCGGATATTCGTCCGAGAAGCCGTATGCACCGTGGATCTGGACTGCATCGTCGGCTGACTCCCAGCTGCTGACCGTGGCGTGCCACTTGCCCAGCGTCGTCTCACGCGTGTTGCGACGACCAGCGTTCTTCATCCAGCCGGCTTTGTACACCAACAAGCGACCCATGTCCATTTTGCGTACCATGTTGCTGATCATACGCTTCACCAACTGGTGGTCGCCGATGGGGACGCCGAAGGTGTGGCGCTCTTTGGCGTACTTGACGCTCGCTTCGAGGGCACCCTGGATCCCACCGACAGCTCCGGCTGCCACGGTGTAGCGGCCGCTGTCGAGGGCAGTCATGGCGATTTTGAAGCCTTCGCCTTCTTCGCCGAGGCGGTTTTCGACCGGAACGCGCATGTCTTGGAAGACGATACCGCCGGTATTGCCGGCACGCACACCCAGCTTGCCGTGCAAGGGGTACGACGAAAAGCCCGGCATGGAGCGTTCGACGATGAAGCACGAAATGCCACGGTTGCCCTTGGATGGGTCAGTTTTTGCAAAGACGACGAACGTGTCGGCGATGTCGGAGAGGCTGATCCAGATTTTCTCGCCGTTCAACACATAGTGATCACCATCGCGGCGGGCGGTGGTGGTCATGGCACCGGCGTCGGTACCGCTGTTGGGCTCGGTCAAGCCGTAGGCGCCGATTTGTTTGCCTTCGGCCTGGGGCTTGAGGTACTTCATCTTTTGGGCTTCGGTACCCCATTGGAAGATGGTCATCGAGTTGAGACCGACGTGTACGCTGGCCACCACACGCAGGAACGAATCCATGCGTTCGAGTTCTTCACAGAGCACGGCGAGGGCAAGGTAGTCCATGCCGGCGCCGCCGTATTTGGCGGGGAAGCAGATGCCCAAGAAGCCCAGCTTGCCCATTTTCTCGATTAAAGGTCGAATGTGCGTGCGTGTCTCGGGGCCTTCGCCGTGTTCGGCGCCACTGCGGTCCCAGGCACGGATGTTTGGGGCGACTTCGCGCTCGGTGAAATCGCGCACGGTTTGGCGCAACAGGTCGTGTTCCTCGTTGAGAAACATATCGTAATTCGCAGTGAAATCCATCAGTGATTTCCTTCTTTCTGTGCGACGACTCCAAAGACGTCCACATTATACCGGATAACGAGCACAACGGCTGTGATGCATGTCACATGCAACCGACGGACCATCCGGCGCCACGGCGGCAACCGACCAAACAGTGCGTCGGGTATAATGCGGTATCACCCCACAGCAACGAGGCAATATGCGTCCAGCAATACAGATTTTCCCCGTCTATGGTATCGGCGACGTGCTCACCGGACAGAGCGTCAGTGCGCTCATCGCCGCAGGGTTGGTCCATTCGGGCATCACGCTTGTGGCCGGCGACATCCTGGTCGTCACCCAAAAAATCGTCTCGAAGGCCGAAGGACGCATCATCGACCCGCGCACGGTCACCCCGTCACACATCGCCCAGATGTGTGCGGCCCAAGGCCACAAAGATGCCTGCTACTACGAAGTCGTGCTCCAAGAGAGCAAGCGCATCATCAAAATGGACAAAGGTGTGCTGATCTGCGAGACGCACCACGGCCTGATCTGCGCCAACGCCGGGGTCGACGAATCGAACGTCGACGGCGGCACGCACATCACGTTGCTCCCGGTCGACCCCGATGCATCAGCACGGGGGATTCGCACGGAGATTGGCGCGGCCACCGGGGTCGAACCGGCAGTCATCATCTCGGATTCGTTTGGGCGTGCCTGGCGCGAAGGGCAGGTCAACATCGCCATCGGCGTGGCCGGCATCAACCCGCTCATCAGCTATGCCGGGTTGGATGACCCGTTCGGGTATCGCATGCAGGCCAGCATTTTGGCGATTGGGGACGAAATCGCCGCCGCCGCTGAGCTCGTCATGGGCAAGACCGACCGCATCCCTGTCGCTGTGGTGCGCGGCGTGAGCTATGAGCAGTCGCCGTCTGCGGCGAGTGCGTTGATACGCCCCGCCAACAA
>CAIZHO010000018.1 GCA_903932805.1 uncultured Roseiflexaceae bacterium
CCTCGAGAATACTGCGCAACGCACGCGCACCCGTGCCGGTTTTGAGCGCCAGTTCGGCGACGGCATCGATAGCGTCATCGGTGAATTCGAGCGCGACATCGTCCATTTTGAGCAACTGCGTGTACTGCTTGAGGACAGCGTTTTTGGGCTCTATCAATATGCGTCGCATTGCTTCGCGGTCGAGTGGACGGAGTGGTGCAACCATAGGGATGCGCCCAATAAATTCGGGGATGAAACCGTATTTCAGCAGATCGTCTGGCGTCACCTGATCGAGCAGGTAGTCTGGTGTCGCAGCGGGGGCTGCGGAGGTCGCTCCAAAACCGATGCCGCGCTTTTCTCCGACCCGTGACGCGATGATCTTGTCGATTCCTTCGAATGCACCACCACAGATAAACAATACCTGTGTGGTATCGAACGGAATATACTCTTGCTGCGGATGTTTGCGTCCCGGGACTGGCGGAACGTGCGCAACAGAACCCTCGAGGATCTTGAGGAGCGCTTGTTGGACCCCTTCACCCGAGACATCACGGGTTATCGATGGATTATCAGACTTGCGGGCAATCTTATCGATTTCATCGATATACAAGATCCCAGTCTTGGCCCGCTCGATATCGCCATCCGCCGCTTGGATGAGGCGCAGGAGAATGGTTTCGACATCTTCGCCCACATACCCTGCCTCGGTCAACGCGGTGGCATCGGCAATGGCAAACGGGACATCAAGCGCTCGTGCTAATGTTTGGGCCAGCAGTGTCTTACCACTACCGGTAGGCCCAATCAACAGAATATTGCTCTTCCCGATTTCGACCGATGCATCGATATCCAATTTTGCACGGATGCGTTTGTAGTGGTTATACACGGCAACGGCAAGCAACACTTTGGCGCGGTCTTGACCAATCACATATTCGTCGAGCCGAGCACGCATCTCGTGTGGGACGGGCAATGATGCGAGCGGTGTCAATGTAGGCGTCACGGGCTCGGATTTGGGTCGCTCATCCACGATGACTTGGTTGCACACAGCAACACACTCATCGCAGATAAAAATCGGGGGAGGACCCGCAATCAACCGTTGTACTTCATCTTGTCTGCGCCCGCAGAAAGAGCATTGGTAGACTCCGCGGCCATTGGTGGTCATTACAGCCTCGTCATTCGTACAAAATCGCTCGCTGTAGCGCCCCTTTTGCAGTGGCACAGACAACGAGCGTTTTGCTGGTCACACTAGCCCTGTTGATTGAGTGCGTCGCGCGTCAAGACTTCGTCGATGATGCCATACGCTTTGGCTTTTTCGGGGTCCATGAACAAATCACGATCGAAATCGTTGGCGATGCGTTCAATCGGCTGGCCGGTATCACTCGACAAGAGCTCGCGAATGATTTGTTGCTCGCGCAACAGCTCACGGGCCATGATTTCGACATCAGGCGCATACCCACTCGCACCACCACCTGCAGGGTGCATGTGAATGGTGGAATGCGGGAGGCTATAGCGCTTACCCTTGGCACCCCCGGCGAGCAAAATGGTAGCCATACTGCCAGCCATACCCACACAGACAGTTGCTACTTTGGGTCGAATCATCTGCATGGTGTCATAAATCCCCAGCCCTGCGGTTATTGAGCCGCCTGGGCTGTTGATATACAACATGA
>CAIZHO010000019.1 GCA_903932805.1 uncultured Roseiflexaceae bacterium
CGAGGCAGGCGGGCGATCGATTACCCTCGGCAATCACGCTGCCCGCTTCGAGGGCGGCAGTCGCGGCGTCCTGCAGGGCAGTTATACGTACATTTTGCAGAACAGTGACGGCCAGATTTCGTCGACGCACAGCATCTCGGCGGGTCTCGACTATGCGGCAATTGGCCCCGAGCATGCCATGTTGCACGACGCGGGACGGGTGACGTATGTGTCCATCGATGATGAACAGGCGCTCGAGGGGTTCCAATTGTTAAGCAAACTCGAGGGGATCATCCCAGCACTCGAAAGTGCGCATGCGATTGCCGACGCGCTGCGTATAGCCCCCACGATGACTCCAGACCAGGTAATTTTGGTGAATTTATCGGGCCGCGGCGACAAAGACATCTTCAGCGTCGCTGGGGTACTCGGCGTCGACCTGTAACAGCGATAGCCACGCATACGGAATGAGTCACCTCCATGGATCTGAATGCACTCACCAGCGCAGTTACCCCGTTGCTGCTCCAACAAATCATTGTCGTCACCATCGGAATCACGGTGCTTTGCCTGGTGATTGTGCTTTTCATCAAGACACGACGGCAGATGCGCATCGACAAGGGGATACGCTCCGCCCAAGGCGAGACTGACGTCGCACTGCGTCGCATCAAGAGTCGCCTGAACTACACAGCGCAGCTGCTCAATAATGAGCGCGAGCGGGCGGGGTACGACCGTGTACGCTTCAGCGATCAGGATGCCCGGAGCATCGCGGCAGTATTGCTCGAAGCCGAAACGCAGTACACCTCTTGTAGCCAACGCCTTGAGGTCGCCTTGCGGACGTTGCCCAAAACACCTGACGAAGCATCCTACCGGACGGTGTTGACCGTCATCGATGAACTGACCCCGCTGATCTCACCGATCGAAGAAGCGCTGCAACGCGGGATTCAACTCCGGACAGGGTTCGAAGCACGTATCAGCGAACATACGACCCACATCGACGAAGCCCGCACGGCACATTTGGCGCTCGCTCATCGCCTCAATGCGCTCGGGATCACCGTCCACACCATGCTCATCCCCGCTGACAAGCATCTTGCCCTCGCACAAGCAGCACTTGCGTCGCACCGCTATGCCGACATCGAGCCCGATACTACCCGTGCGTTGGCAATCTATGCTACGTTTTCGACGTTGCTGTCGCAACTCGTCGACATTCGCGACGGCATTGCATCGGGTCGCATCGCCACCGAAAAAGCAGCGGTGCAAGGCTTTGATGTGAGCGAAAGTCGGGCGTTATTTGTCGAGGCATCACGGCGCATTGATGCTGCACTTGCTGCGCTGATTGCAGCAGACCCCGACACCGCCCGCGAACACATCACCCAGGCTGAGTACATGCGTACAACGGCCGTTGAACGTGGCGGCAGCCTACCGGCATTGCAACAACGCCACAGCGAGCGAATCACCCGCCTCGAACAACAGAATGCACTTTTCGGCGGGCTCTGCGATACGGCATACCAGGCATTTGAATCGCTCTTGGGCATCGGTATTGCCCCGATTGCTGAATTGACACACACCGGGAGTGAAGCCCAATACCACGTTGTTACCGCACTCGTTTGCAGCGCGTATGCCCAATCGCTCAATACGACAAATCCCGAGCAATATCACGACATTGCGATGGCAATTCATACCGCCGAACGCGCCAGCGAGCGCGCACAGACCATCTATGCGGTGCTGATCCAACGGAGCTTGGACATGACACACATCGAACTGCTTGCACGCCAAGAGTTCGCCGCTTGTGACGAGCTTATCCGTCTCTGGAAGGCACAGCAAACGGAGGGGCTTCGTGATGTCCGTACCGATCCCGAAACCATTCATGCAGCATTTACCGCGGCACAAGTGGCCGCAGATGCGACACCATTTGATGCACTTGCATGTTTCCATTCGGCACGGATCCTCACCAGCCTGGTGACCCCCGATGTGCGCATGACCACTGCCGAACTGGCGGCACTCGTCACTGAACGTGGCGAACGGGCACGATCTATGTTGCAACGCCAAATGAATCTGGTCGAACAATTTATGGTACTGTTCCCCCTTGCTGTACCGCCCGACATCGAGCGTGGCGTGCTGAGCATGCGCCACGAAGTCAACGCATTCGACGCGGCATTTCATACCGCAAGCGACCTGACCTTCCCCCTGCAAAGCGAACTCTACCGTTTGATTCAACGATATGACCGGCTCAATAACGCGCTTCAACATCTGCAAGGGCAACTCGCACGGGCACATCAGACATACATGCAAGAGCTCGAGCAATGTAGTGGGTTGGTGCGCGCCTTGGTTCAACGGTTACGCCAGACGACGGATCATGATTCGTTCAAAATAGCGCTCCAACGCCTGCAAGAACTCGACGAGCAGTGGGCGACACGGGCCCTCCCACGAGCCAAAATACTCCAATCAGTGAGTGACATCATTGCGCATTTACCGCCTGCATCAGCGCACATCAACCGGTCGTTTAGCCCCCCTCTTGCGCTCACCATCCGTGCATGGGGCAAATCGTGCGATACAACCCCGACCGACTTCCCCGGATGGGAGCCCATTCGTAACGCGCATCCCCGTTGGTGATGCTTTGTGAGTTGGTATACTGGTAACACGTGAAAAGGAGCTATATGCTGAACGCATTTCGCCGCAAGGCCAATCATACCCCGCAAGAAGTCGCAGACCGCGTTCCACCTGGGCAACACTTGACCGAAAAGTTCCCTGTGTTGCATTACGGCGACGTCCCAAATTACCAGAACCTCCCCGAAACCTGGGATTTACGTGTCTGGGGCGCAATCGAATCCCCCAAAACGTTCAGTTATGACGAGTTCCGCGCCTTGCCAACGGTCGAGGTTGTCACCGACATTCACTGTGTGACACGCTGGAGCAAACTCGACACACGCTGGCGCGGGGTGCGTTTTCGTGACTTCCTCGACCTGTTGCCGCCCCTCCAACCGGGCGTGACCCATGTGATGGCACACTGCGAGTTTGGGTTCACTGCGAATGTTCCGCTCGAATTTCTGTCGCTTGATGATGCACTCCTTGCATACAAATACGAAGACGAAGAACTCACCCCTGATCACGGCTATCCATTGCGCTTGCTCACGCCCAAGAAGTATTTCTGGAAGAGTGCCAAATGGCTTCGTGGCCTCGAGTTCATGCGTGAAGATCGGCTCGGATTTTGGGAACGCTACGGCTACAACAATCATGCCGATCCGTGGCTCGAAGAGCGCTATAGCGAATAAT
The DNA here is from genome assembly GCA_903932805.1 of uncultured Roseiflexaceae bacterium. Classification (GTDB taxonomy): domain Bacteria; phylum Chloroflexota; class Chloroflexia; order Chloroflexales; family Roseiflexaceae; genus UBA965. The sequence continues at coordinate 3,247 of CAIZHO010000019.1, forward strand.
CGAGCTGCTAACCGCGAAATCCCGCATAGGGGGAACTGCCACTGCGCCGTACATAGTCGCGTGTGTAGCGCGATCACCATCCTAATCAGTTTGATGGGTTTGGGACTCGCAATGTCAGTACTTGGGACCGAAACAACGTCCTCCATTCGAGACTGAGCACAAGTGTGTACTCGTGCGGTATTTGGTTCACATCCGCACGCAGGGAGTCAGCATGACTGCGACGATTTTGCAACAGATCCTGGCGCACAAGCGCATCGAAGTTGACCGGCAGCGATCGAAAGTATCGGATGCCGACATGCAACGCCGTGCCGATGCGGCACCACCGGTGCGGTCGTTTGCCCATGCATTACGCCGGCACACACGACCAACCCTGATTGCCGAAGTCAAAAAGGCATCTCCGTCACGCGGCGTACTCATCGATCCGTTTGATCCGGTCGCCATTGCTGCGACATACGCGCTCGGAGGGGCGTCTGCACTGTCGGTATTAACAGACCAGCGGTTCTTCCAGGGGAGCCTCAAATATCTCGAATCGATTCGTCAGCACGATGCCTGTGGCCCAGACGGCCACCATCCACCACTCCTGCGCAAAGACTTTATCATCGACGCATATCAAGTACACGAGGCACGAGCCTATGGTGCTGATGCGATTTTGCTGATTGTGGCAGCACTCGACAACGAGCAGATTGCCAGTTACCGCCAGCTTGCGGCTACCTGGGGGATGGCGTCGTTGGTCGAAGTCCACGACGATGCAGAGTTACAACGAGCTTTGGCACTGGAGTGCGACATCATTGGCATCAACAATCGAAATTTGCACACCTTCGAACTCTCGCTTGCAACGACGGGCGCCGTCGCCCGTCAACTGCCGGCTGACCGATCAATCACGTTGGTGAGTGAGAGCGGCATCTTTTGTGCTGCTGATGTCGCAACTGTAGGAATGCACGGTGCCAATGCCGTTTTGGTGGGCGAAGCGTTGGTGACCGCTACGGATATCCTCGCCAAGACACGCGAATTGAGTGGGTATGTGGCGTAGGCCGCTCGAAATCCTGTATCGGTTTACTCTCCTCGGCATCAGCAGTTTCGGCGGACCCACAGCCCACATCGGTGTTTTTCATACCACGTTTGTCACATCACTCAAGTGGGTGAGTGCCGAAGAGTTCGCCCACGACTCCACCCTTTGCCAACTCATCCCTGGCCCTGCGAGCTCGCAACTCGGTATGCTGATTGGAGCTCGTCGGGGGGGAATTGTCGGTTCGCTGTGCGCCTGGGTGGGGTTCACCACGCCCTCGGCGGTTTTGATGTACCTCGCAGCGACGAACCTGCCCTGGATCAGTGCGCACAGTTCGGTAGGTGCAGGCCTCTTGGTTGGGGCTGCGGTGACGGTCTGTGCTGCGGTATGGAGCATGGTCACCCCGATTCGCACATCCCGACCGGCCCTGTTCCTGTGTTGCCTGAGCGCCATTGCCATGCTCATGGTGCCCGGAGTACTGACCCAATTCGTTGTTCTTGGGCTGAGTGCTCTGATTGCTTCTCAGCTTCCCGCGTTTGCGACCACAACACCGACAGCACATCCCGTGGTGCAGTTACCGCGCAACGGCCGGTGGTATGTCGTCATTGCTGGAGTATTGCTCGTCGTGAGTGGGCTGTTGCCGTCGCTGTACAGCACTCTCTATCAGACGGGCGCGTTGGTTTTCGGAGGCGGTCACGTGGTGTTGCCGATGCTCCTTGCCCGGTTCCCTGCTGAGCAAGAGAGCATCGTCCAGGGGTACGCGTTGGCACAGCTTGTTCCCGGGCCGATGTTCACCCTGGCGACATTTATCGGTGCGAGTCAATCCCCTACCCCGCTACTGGGCGCCATCGGGGCGACAATAGCCATGTTTGCGCCGGGATGGTTGGTAGTGTGTGGAGTCCACGCATGGTGGTCACGCCGGGCGTCACATCCCCTGATTGGCCGTGCCATCAAAGGGACCTACGCTGCAGTCGTTGGGATGCTCGCTGCGAGTGCTATCACGCTTGTGGTCGCGCACGTGTTCGACTCCCGCGGGCACACGCTCCTCGCACTGGTGTGTGTGGTGCTCCTGACGCGCACCACGCTCCCGTCGTGGCTCTTGCCACTCGGCTGTGCAGTGACGACTGCCCTCTTCGCTCTTTGATAACAAAAAACTGGCGCGTTGCAATGCAACGCGCCGGTACTCTCAAACAATAGTGCTCTACGGCGCCTTCGGCAACGCAGGGAGCGCAGTGGGCGCAACAGGTGGGGTGGTAAACCACCCGTCAATCACGTCGAGCACTGGATCACTCACCAAAAACACCCGTGGATCTTTGTCGACTTGCACGTAGCGGGCACCGCCGCTCGGGTTGCGATCACCGACACGAATGAGTGCGGCTTGACCGAACTTATTTTGGATGATTATCGTGAGCGTGGGCGCCAACAG
>CAIZHO010000020.1 GCA_903932805.1 uncultured Roseiflexaceae bacterium
CGTGTGCTCTTCCGATCTGTCAGTGCACTCACATAGGCCGACTCGAGTTGGATTGCATCGGCGCTGCGACTATGCCACATCGGTCCGACGGCGTGGATGACATATTTGGCAGCCAATTTGAATCCCGGGGTAATCCGTGATTCTCCGGTGGGACAGCCACCGATGGCCTGACAGGCGACGCTCAACTCAGGGCCGGCTGCTTTGTGGATTGCACCGCATACACCACCGCCCGCAATAAGCTGGTCGTTGGCAGCGTTGACAATTGCGTCGACCTTTTGGTGACAAATGTCGCCGGGGACTAATTCGAGGAGATTCGGGCCACACTGATACTGCATTTGGTTACCTCACACACACAAATCCTCTGCAGGTGCGTCACAGCGATCGTTGCTGTGCTCGGCCCCATTGCGTTCGTCGCAGATGCTATCGAGTGATGATAATTCGCCATGATTCTATGGGTAGGTGGCCGAATTGTCAAATCTCCTCGGCAGTCTAGCGGTTCCTGCCAACTATGCACGTGAGTGCACCAAAATGCGCTGAATGGCAATTGCGGGGGTCAATGTCTGCTTCACCGTCGGTGCCATCTGGATGCGCCGGACAACATCCATCCCGCAGATTACCTGCCCGAACGCCGCAAACCCCCAGCCGTCCGGATTCCGCGCCCCACCGGCGTCGAGCTCGGGTTGGTCGCCGATGCACACAAAGAAATCTGCCTGCGCCGAATCGGGTGCAAAACGCGCCATCGACAACGTCCCGTCACGATGCACGAGCCCCGTCGTGTGCGTCTGTTCCATCGCAATGGGTGCGTATTTGGCGAAGTCGGCGCGGCACGTCGCTTGGATGACGTCGATTTTGACATCTTGACCGGGCTGGTTGTCGGGCTGTGTCGTCACGGTGCGCCAAAAAGCCCCGTCCGTGTAGGCATCTGCAACGCAATAGCGGACGAAGTTTTCGCATGTTGCTGGCGCTGCCTGCGGGTCGAGGATGGCCTCGATGCACCCATGTGTTGTCATAATCGTAATGAGGATCATGTGACGTCCTCCACTGTCGTATCGATGGTTATCTGATGCGTTAGCTCGGTCGTCTGCGCAATGGTCGCATGGACCGGGCAGTAGCGCGGCACAATGTGGAGTGCCCGTTCGAGACTTGCGTGGTCGCAGGATGTACCAGCACAGTGAATCGAAAGGGCAACTGATTCCCACAGCTGAGGATGTGCGAGACGTTGCTGCGCATGCACCTCGACGCGATAGCAGGTGACGCTGTTGCGCTGCTTGATGATGATACTGTCGAGCGTCAGAATGGTACAGCGCACAAGTGCGGTAATCAGCAACTGCATCGGGCCTTGATTGGTGATATCGACGTCACTCCAGATCATCCCCGAGGATGAGGGGAAGGCGCGATAGGTCTGCGAGAATACAGAGTGCATAGTGGTTTCACTGTCGATTCGTGGGGGAAATGTGGCTATTGTAGTGTAAAATACAGACACAACGTTCACAGACGATACAAACGACGTGTTCTTGTTTCATACCTATTGTATGGTCATGTCTGGCCACATCCAGGAGGATGTATGAAGATTACCGGAACTGCGGTCATCAAAGCCCCCCAAGCCGCTGTATGGGCAGCGCTGAACGATATGGAAGTACTGGCACGGGTTGTCCCGGGCTGTGAGTCTTTGAACGATTTGGGCGACAACCACTACGAGGGCGTCGTCAAAATCGGGATCGCCGGCATCAAAGGGAGCTATAGCGGCAAAATCCGGCTCGAGGACATCGACGCACCCAAGCACTACAAACTCATTGCTGCCGGCAAAGGCTCGAACGGGGTAGTAGACGCCGTGGGCACTGTCGACCTCGACACACTGCCCGATGGCACCACGCAACTCAACTACGGTGGCGAGGCGCAGATCGGCGGCATGTTGGCGAGTGTGGGTCAACGCCTGATCGAAGGTGCAGCACGCCAACTCATCGGCCAAGCCGTCAAAGCGCTCGAGGCGCAGATTTTGCAGCGCATGCCTGCCGAGTCTACGGTCGTAGATGCACCTGGCGCCGATACGACCAGCCCGGCGGCGGTCGATGCGCTCAACGCAGCAGCAGCCCGATCAGCTGCCGAGCCTGTGCGCAAGAGCGTCGTCCTCAGCGAATCGGAGCAACTCAAGCCCGAGACGCTGGTGAGTGGCATGGTGAACGAGTGGCTGTCGACTGCGACAGGCAAAATCGTTGCCGTGGTCGTGTTGTTTGTGCTGGGGTTTGTGGTCGGCCGATTGCTCTGATGAATGTTGCGAACGCTGCGATGCCGCAGACGTTCAGATACGACACGTGGATCGTGACGAAGGAGGATGTGAGTGGCTAAGATTACCGTTACAGTGAATGGGTCGACGCATACCAGTACTGTCGAAGACCGCACATTATTGGTTCATTTCCTCCGTGAACAGCTGAATCTAACCGGCACCCATGTCGGCTGCGATACAAGCCAGTGCGGGGCCTGTGTGGTGTTGGTCGACGGCAAGTCGGTCAAGTCGTGCACGACGTTGGCCGCTCGTTGCGACGGTGCCAGTGTGACGACCATCGAAGGCTTGTCGACCGATGGCAGCATGCATCCGTTGCAAGAGGGGTTCTGGGAGTGTCATGGTCTGCAGTGTGGCTTTTGCACACCCGGCATGATCATGGCTGCGACAGATTTGCTCGCACAGAATCCCAACCCGACCGACGACGAAATCCGCCATGGGCTCGAAGGCAACCTGTGCCGCTGCACGGGCTACCACAACATTGTGCGCTCCGTACAATACGCCGCCGCCAAAATGCGCGGCGAAGCTGTGTCGTCACAGAACGCATAAACCAGACTGTGTACGCCCGAACGTCGTGTACGGGTGACGTGATGCAATCACCGCGACCCTGCATTGTCGGACTGATTCGACTGTCTGATACGTATGAAATAGAGGAGCAGAGCAATGATTCCTGCAGCGTTTGAATATGTGAAGGCGAGCAGCGTGGCCCAGGCCATCGCATTGCTGAACCAACACGGCGACGAAGCCAAGGTCATCGCAGGCGGGCATTCGTTGCTCCCCGCGATGAAGTTGCGCCTCAGCCAACCAGCGGTTTTGATCGATATTGCACAGGTTGCCGAGCTCAAGGGCATCAAAACCGCCGGTAGCACTCTGACCATTGGTGCAGGCGAGACGTATCACGCCATCGCAACATCGGCAACGGTTATCAGCGCATGCCCTGTGCTTGCCAGCTGCACCGGTCAAATCGGTGATATCCAGGTACGCAACGCCGGTACCATCGGTGGTGCATTGGCACACGCCGACCCGGCAGCAGACCTGACGGCTGTCTTTTTGGCACTCGGTGGGACCGTTACGGTACAGAGTGCCGGTGGGACGCGGAGCATCGCCGCTGACGATTTGTTTGTGTCGATGTTGATGACCGCCCTCGACAGTGGCGAGCTCATCACCGCCGTCAGTGTGCCGGTCATGAGCAAAGGCCAAGGTGCGTCATATGCCAAGCTCAAGCACCCAGCATCGCGCTATGCCATTGTCGGTGTCGCCGCAGCGGTGACTATCAGCAACGGTGTCGTCAGTGCTTGCCGTGTCGCTGTGACGGGCGCTGGTCCGCAGGCGGTGCGGCAGCCGAGCGTCGAAAAAGCGCTCATCGGTACGTCGGGCGACGCAGCATCCATCAAGGCTGCCTGTGCGAGCGCTGGTGCAGACATGGAGTACCTCGGTGACATCCATGCCTCCGAAGAATACCGGCGCGCCATGGTCAAGGTCTATGCCGCACGTGCATTGACTGATGCCGTCGCAGCAGCGCGCGCCTAATCAGACTCAATCATGCCCGGGGTGTCGCGCTGCGATGCCCCGGGTTTGTTGTATCAGCACAAAGGAACAGCCATGCAACGATTCGATCAGCGACATATCGTCGTCACCGGTGCCGCCAGTGGTATCGGCGCCGCCTGTGTAGACCGGCTCATTGCAGAGGGCGCCACCATCAGCGCAGTCGACCGTGATGTCGCTGGCCTGGCGTCGTTGCAGGAGCGCCATGGCCAAGCTGTGACAACGGTTGTCCTTGATCTGACCGATGGGCCGGCAGTGCGTGCAGCGCTGGCGCAGATCGGCACCATCCATGGGGTGGTTACCGCCGCAGGTGGCAGCGGTCGCCGGCTGGGTGACGGCCCAGTCGCAGACTGCACCCTCGAGGGGTGGCATGCGACCATGGACCTCAATCTGCATTCACAGTTTTATACGTTCAACGCGTGTCTCCCCGGGTTGCTGGCGACCCGGGGTGCTCTGGTCAGCATCGCGTCGGTCCTGGGTATGGTGGGTGGTGATGCCGACTTTGCGACGCACGCCTACGCCACTGCCAAAGCAGGAATCATCGGCCTGACACGCTCGGTTGCGTCGTACTATGCGGGCGCCGGGGTGCGGGCCAATGTGGTCGCTCCGCGGCTCATTGCTACCCCGATGAGTACCCGGGCACAGCAGAACCCGGCCATTGTCGAACGCCTCGCTACCCTCCAGCCGCTGACGGGCGACTTCGGTCAGCCCACCGATGTCGCAGCGGCGGTTGCCTACCTCCTGTCGGACGACGCGCGCTTTGTGACGGGGACGGTGCTGACCGTCGATGGTGGATGGACGGTGCGGTAGGAATGAGGAATTATAAATGGTGAATTATGAATGGTGAATTGAAGACGTCTGCATCACAAGGCATCCTGTTATACTGTTAGAACGTTTTAACAAAAAGGGGATGCATGTGATTGATTTCAACAAAGACACCGTCATCACGCGGAGTCCGATTGCACCTGCAGCCCTAATGCCCACCAGTGCGAGCTGTCTGGGGACCGGTGACGAAGCCGTGATGGTGTTCAAGACGCC
>CAIZHO010000021.1 GCA_903932805.1 uncultured Roseiflexaceae bacterium
GATGGCGCTTGCTGCTGATGTTCACCCAAATGAACGACCACGCCCACCCATAATCGAGGCCGAGGTAGACCAGGGTGTGTGCGAGCGCATAGAGACCAGCACTGACACCGAGCGGACGACGCCAGGGTGCAATCGACTTGAGCCCTGCCCATCGTACCAACGGGGTGATGGCAAGGCTTGCAACGAGGAGGAGTAATGAAGCGGTGCCGCTCCAGGACGTCAACGCAGCAACGGGATCTCGTGGGATCCCACGTATGATCACGACCCCGCTGTACCACAGGAACGGCGCGACACAGAGCAGCAAGACGATGTATGACGGTAGACGCGAGCGCGACGGAATCATCAGTAGAACTTCCGCAGATCCATGCCCGTGTACATCGAGGCAACCTGATCTTTGTAGCCGTTGAATACAAGGGTGGGGCGACGACCGAGTTCGCCGATACGGCGTTCGTCGGCTTGCGACCAGCGTGGGTGGTCGACCCGTGGGTTGACGTTCGCAAAAAAGCCATATTCGTCCGGCGCGGCAGCCATCCACAGTGAGGTCGGCTGCGTGTCGGTCAGCGTGATGCGGACGACTGCTTTGATGCTCTTGAAGCCATACTTCCAAGGCACGACCAACCGCAGTGGTGCGCCATTTTGGGCGGGCAGGGGTTTTCCGTAGACACCAGTGGCCATCAGGGTCAAGTCGTGCATCGCTTCATCGAGTCGCAAGCCTTCGACATAGGGCCACTGGTACCAGGGCTCGCTTTGGCCCGGCATGCGCGTAACGTCGTTGAGGGTCTCGAACCGCACATATTTGGCGGTGGCGGTCGGCTCGACGAGACTGAGCAACGCATGCAGGGGAAATCCCGACCACGGCACCACCATCGACCAGCCTTCGACGCAGCGTAACCGATAAATGCGTTCTGCGGCTTGGAGTGCCTGCAGATCTTCGAGGCCAAACGTGCGTGGCTTGGCGACAAGGCCATCGACGACGACACTCCATGGCGAGGTGACAAAGCCCGCTGCGACGTCTTTGACCCGTTCTTTGTCGGTCGTAAATTCGTAGTAGTTGTTGTAGCCCGTGACGGTTTCGTAGGGGGTCAACGTATTTCCGAGCTCATCACTCTGCCCGACCACTGCACCAGGAGTGAATGGAGCTTCGGGCGTCGCCGGGGGCTCTTGGCTGACCGGTGCGGCAGATCCACACGCGGCGAGGAGCGTCGAAGCCCCAGCGAACATGGGCAGGCTGAACATGCGACGGCGTTGCCAAAACAGCTGTTCTGGCGTTATTTCGGACGATGGAATATGCGACATGGAACGGGCTCCGTTCAGTACAAAGACTTCGTGAATACATGTATCGTAGCGTGAATTGATTAACGTATAATAAATCGAGAGGGAAGGAGGTGCGTCATGCGCCTGAGCGAAGAAAAAATCTTCCGCATTGCCGAGCGAATCCACGACGAACTCGTGGCGCGCGATTTGGTTCGCTACCGGGATCCGGTCGGGATCAAACCAGCAGCTGCCCGCGGCGCGCGCATTCGTGCGATTGTCGATTTCATCACTGCTGACCTCAAAGTCGAAGAAGACATCGACGCAGAAGTCGAAAAAATCCTAGACACATACTCACGTGTCCTGAAAGCGACCGAACGTGACGTCTTGCGGCGCAAACACAAAGAAGACGTCGCCCGTCGCCGTAATTACGAACTCTAACTGATACTACGGAAGAACATTGCAGCGTGAGTGAATAGACGAATGTGCGCCTGCATTATTCGACGTACTCCGCGCTTTATCATGGTTGCATACCCTTCCATGCGGATAACATACATGGTCCCCGTGCGCATACAACTGTTGGGCAATGCACAGATACACCGCGGCGATGGTGCACCCGTCGCGTTGCGTCGACGTGCTCGTTTGCTGGTTTTTTACATTGCATCACACAGCGACGGATTGAGTCGTGAGCGGTGTATGGCGGTTTTTTGGCCCGACGACGCACCCCACACCGCGCGCCAGATGCTGCGTACTGCCTTACATCACATCAAAATCGCCTGTGGCCCGATCCTCGTTACCGACCACCAATCGATTCGACTCCACCCAGACGTACCCGTCGACACCAGGCTCCTCCACCATGCACAACCTGGGGATGCACAGACCGATGCGTTACTCGATGCTGAACCGGGGAACTTTTGCGCTGAACTCGACAGCGGCGGCATCGATGCTATCGAGGCATGGGTCGACAGCGAACGCAGTCGGTGGCGTCGTCGCATTGCTGACCTGCTGTTGCAGCACAGTCACTGGTTAGCCGCCAATAGTCGGTTGCAACGCGCAGTACAGGCGGTGACCGCTGCCCTCCAATACGAGCCGCTGCGCGAAGAAATCAGTCAGTATGCGATGCAATTACACATGCGGGTCAATAATCGGGCCGCTGCAATTGCATGTTATGAAGCATTGTTACATGCCCTCGACGATCAACTCGGGGTCCCGCCGCTCCCCGCAACCAGCGCGTTGTACCACGACATTGTGACCGATCGGTTTGTGCTCCCTAGCGAGCCAGGGCAGGCACCCGCTACGGATCCGTTCATCGGACGTCAAGCCGAACTGACGATCTTGCACGGTCAGTCCTGGGATGGTCGGGTCGTGGTATTGACGGGAGCACCAGGGATTGGGAAAACACGACTGGCCCAAGAGTACCTGCGCCGCAGCAACGCAATAATCGTGCATGCCGTTGCCTACGCTGGTGACGAGTTCTTGCCCTTTCACGTACTCAGTCGTGCGCTACGCACGTTATTTGCGGCCCCGCGTTGGCATCAGCTCCGGAGCCACGCCATCTTGCCAGCAGTGTGGCAAGCAGAACTCCGCCGGCTCTGGCCAGAATTGCCCGGTGGCGAACCAGACACGATCCCCCGCGACGGCACTGATGCACGCCTCCCTGAGGCTATCGCTCTGCTGTTGCAGCATATTGCCCAAGAGCAACGCATCGCACTCTTTATCGATGATGCACAATGGCTCGACGATGCATCAGCACGGGTTTTTGTTGCGCTTACGCGGCGCTCCCTCGACGCGAGCTGGCTTATCTGTATGACACTCCGGCCAGGGATAGTGCCTGATCCGGTGCAGCAGCTGGTGAACCATGCCGATCGTCTCGGAACACTCACGACGGTCGCACTTCATCCATTGAGTATGACCGAAAGCACCCAACTCGCACATACACACAACCCAGAGTTAAGCGAACAAACCATCGAACGTGCCGAAGGCAATCCGTTTATGGTGGTCGCGTTTGCCCGGGCACCCGCGCCATCGAGCATCGAGCTCCCAGACGCCATTCGTGTCCTGACTGCAACACGGATTGCATCGCTCAGCGATGACGCGCGCCGCTTGGCCCAAGCCGGTGCTGTCGCTGGCCGTGAATTTGAGTACCTCCTCTGCGCACAGATTGCCCATCTCGACGAACATGCTGCGGTCCGTGCATGTGATGAGTTAGTGCAGCATGGAATTATCCGGATTGTCACTGGGACATTGGCACGGTTTGACCACCCTCTGACCGTTGAAAGTATTCAGTCCAGTGCTGGTCCCGCAACGCTCAATCACCTATATCACGAATTTGCCACGCTCCTCGCCACCCAGCAGACGGTCGATCATGCCAGGGTCGCGAATTTTTACGCTGCCGCCGGGCTTGGTGATCGCGCACTCCCGTACGCAGATGCTGCTGCACAGACTGCACACGAGTTAGGTGCCTGGGGTGAAGCCGAGTATTACATGCGCATGGCATTACGCGCCGCATCGAGCACACAGCACGCACAGCGATGGCTCGCACTGGGCGACATGTTGGTATGGTCTGGTAATGAATCAGGTGCCGTCGACGCACTGCGCCAGGCACTCGATACCGACGAGAGCCACGATGGGCGCGTCGCCGACGCAGCACGCCTTGCAATGGCACGCAGTGCGCTCCCAGCAGCCCGCTATGACGATGCGATTGCTATCGCCGAACCGCTCACCAATCACATCGATCCGGTTCTTGCGCTGCATGCCCAATTCATCTGTGGCACCGCGTATTCCCTTGCGGGAGTTGCACTCGACACAGCGTCGGCCTACTTATCCGCCGCAGAAGAACGTTGTGTCGCGCACGCAGCCTATGATGTGTTGCCACGGATTATCTTCGAGCACGGCGGGATTGCAGCTCAGCAGGGGAACTTGACGCTTGCTGTAGCCCGTTATCGCGATGCAATCCGCGCCGCCGAAGACCATCCGCATCCCCATACTCAGATTTGGCACATCCTGGCACACAACAATCTCGGCTACCATTTGCTCCTCCTCGGCAATGTAACGGATGCAGCGCGCCATGCACGGATTGCCTTGCGCATGAGTGACCGCGTTGGATTGCTCCGTCTCCAGAGTTATGTGTTCTCGACGATGGGCGAAATAGCCCTTGCCCGGGCAGATACGCATGCGGCCGAACGACACTTTCACGAGGCGCTTGCGTGTGCAGAACGCTACGCAATGCCCGAACGTATAGCCGGGTTGCATGCAAATCTGGGCCTCGTGGCCCGTGCACGCGAAGACATTGATACTGCTACTGCTGCATTCGAACACGCCCTCAACCGTGCAGATGCCCTCGGAGTGCATCATCTTGCGGCACAGATCCGCATCTGGCTTGCGTCAGTGGTAGACGTGTCACGGGCACGCCAGCTGCTGCATGATGCGCAGATTATTGCGCAGAACGGTGGTCGCGTTCGCTTGCTCGCCGAAATTGCATCCCTCCTCGCCGACCTTCCGCCTGATGTCCCCGCACCACCCCAACCGCGCACAGTGCCCATCGCACGCTGAAAACAGGTGGACTCATGTGCTGAGGTACGTGTGTATACGCTGTGTATACGGGGCTGTATATGCGGCGGGACTATAGTGCTGATGTGAGATCAGTCACCACATACAAAGGAGCATGCACCATGGCTTGGAACATCGATACCGCCCATTCGGAAGTCACCTTCTCGGTCCGCCACATGATGATTTCGAACGTCCGCGGCCAGTTCAAAAAGTTTTCTGGCACCATCAACATCGACGAAGCCAAACCCGCTTATTCTTCGGTCGACGTCACCATCGACGTCGCAAGCATCGACACCCGTGACGAAAAGCGCGACGGGCACTTGATCAGCCCAGAGCTGTTTGATGCCGCCACGCATCCGACGATTACCTTCAAAAGCACACGCATTGCTGTCGGTGGCACGAACATTGGAACGATTTTTGGCGATTTGACGATCAAAGGTATCACCCGTCAGGTTGCCCTTGACGTCACATTTTCGGGCAAAGCAAAAAGCCCCTGGGGCACGACCAGCGCTGGATTTTCGGCAACGACCAAAATCAATCGCACGGATTATGATTTGACCTGGAACGTCGCACTCGAAACAGGCGGGATACTCGTCGGCGAAGAAATCTCCATCAACATCGAGCTCGAAGCCGTTCATAGCTAATTGTTACCGAAACACCCGCATGCATCTGTGATGCATGCGGGTGTTTGTTGTGGTCGAACTGGTTATTTCGCTTCCAACGTCGCATTAAATGCATGCGCCTGGGCAATCCACTGCTCGAGATCTGCGTCACGGTCGATGTGCATATCATCGATGATGATAAACCCTTGCATCCGTTTGGGATCACGTGCGAGCGGCTGTGCCACACCGCTATTGAGATATCTCGCCCCATCGGCCGCCGACACGCGCACCATCAGCCCTCTGCTAAAAACCCCAACCAGCATATGACCCCGCGCAAAAAACACCACACCACCAAACATCCGTTTGGCGGGGTAGTGCTGGGAGGGGAGAAACTCGCTCAAGCGTTCAACGAGTGCCTTCGAGTACGCCATTTATTCCTCCCCTTGTTCTCCGCAAAGGACTATTGATTGGCCAGCACAATGATGCGATCTGCAGCACTGAATGTTCGCAGTCGATCTTTGGATGGATTGATGATAACCCCATATGCTTTGTCAGCGTTGCCGCTATCGGCAGCTATCCGATAGCCAATGGCTACTTCACCCTTGCTCCGGGCGGCAGCGACGATGGTCGCAGTGTTCACTTCGTGACCTGGGGTGATATATTCGTGCACAGGCTTGAGGTATACTTCTGCGCCTTCGGGATCAAAAAGGTCCGTGAACACTGCATTGAGGCCTTTGTTCTCGGTGACCTGCGCCAGAATCAAGCTGATCAAACGATTGCTGACAATGAAGTCATCGGCTTTGGTGACCTCGGCCAGCCGGCGATTACGGACATCGAGCATTTCGCTCACTATCGAAAACGGATGACCGATACGATCCGAAATATCGCGTAAATGGAGCAACGTGATGAGCGTGCGCGCATCTGCTTCTTCGGCCTCGAGCGCTTCGGAGGCTGCCATAACGATAATGTGGTGATATGCCAACAGGTCGAGGTCATCCAGAAAATCACGGTCGGTGGTGTCATCGTTGCGGACCGTTACCGTGGCATTGACCGGCGCGTAGATTTCGTACCATTCGGAGATGTCTTCGGCTTGGTATTGGCTCACTAGTGTAATTGTGGACCCTGCAGTGACATACGAATCGAGTTCACGAATCACCAAGGGAGTGCGCCAGTTCCAGCCGAGAATCAACGTGTGCTCAGGCTTTGCGACCTCTTTTTGGGCAACAGAAAAGGCATCAGCGTTGACTGTTGCGATGGGCTCATCGGTGTACACTATCGCCGAGTCATCGGCCGCGATAAAGATCAGGGCATCGTCTTCGGTCAACAACAGATCTTGTGGTGGGTTCAACATGGCAGGTTTGCCATTGGGCACAATCCCGATCACGGTGGATGTGGGATAGTGTTGTAATACATCACCGAACGATTTGCCCACGACCGCGGGCTCATGGCGGAAGTACATTTCGTCGCCACCAAAATCCAACAACTCGGTATAAATGGTCGACAAGCCAGACTGACGACAGGTCTGGGCGGTAATCCGTGCAATCATTTCGCCGGTAACGATGAGTTCTACTTCGTCACGACCCACAATCCGTGCCACCGCGACATTTTTGGGATCGTTGATTTCGGCAACGATGTGGTACGGAGCGCTCCGCCGCTGCGGATCATTGATGATGGCCAACAATGTTTTGATGACATGGATATCGGGGTTGTCGCCCTCGGGTCGCAATACGATGATTGCCTTGGATGCTTGCAGGTTGGCCATCGCCAGCGCAGTGGGCTCCATGGTACTACCACTCCGACAGACAATGCGCGTCGTGTCTCGGGTGGGCACATGCTCATCAAGGAGCTCGTACATTTCGCTTGCATCTTTGTCGGCCATGATAACCAGCACCGCCCGCGGTTTGCTGGCATTGGCGATGATCAGCTCCGAAACAACGGTGTAGACTTGCTCACTCCAGCCCAAAATAACGGTGTGATCTGCTTCGACTACCCGTGATTTGCCTTTGCGCATCGACTCGAGGCGTGCTTCGAGGCCCGAATTAATCACACCGATCAATGCACTGACGATGAAGATACCGCCAATGGTAACCAACAGCATCATGAACAAGAACCCAATCGACCCCTGATCCCCGCCCATGGTACCGGAGTCTAAGGTGCGCAACAACGCCATCCAGGTTACTTCACGAAATGTCAGGTCAGGGCTAAGTTGGAAAATTGCGACTATTATGGCGCTCACCACGATGACCGCGATTGATGCAATTGCCAAAACGCCTATCAGCGCACCAGTGCCCTTTGCGAGAATGTTATCAATCTCGTAGCGGAGCTTTTCAGACAACGTCGGAGTCGACATGGGGGACCTCTATTCGTGTGTGCACGTCTGTGTAAAGCAATTCTAGCAACATTAGCCGGACATTACAACACCAACACCATCAGATTGCACAATGGGGAGGTCACACGTAAAACGTTGCAACTTTGCCCCTACAATAGAACATATTGAATTCGATATTCATCATGTTCTCGTGAATGTTCTTTGCTGAGGTTTCGATGCGTATTGTACAGATGTTTCTGGTTATCGTACTCACTGGAGCAGTATTCGGTATACACACTCCACGGATCTCCGCAGCAGCTCCTACAGCGCTCACTGCAATTGAAACGGCGAATTTTTCTGCATATCGCAGTGATATTTCGACAAAACTCACCACACTCCGCGGGATGAGTGACACCATGACCGCCGCTACATTTGACGTGCTGCGCGCAAATCCTACCAACGCAGCATACATGGCTCACCTTGCGTTTATCGATGCCTATGGCCTAAGTACATTGAATACCTATGCGAAACCAGCGGCGAACAAACCATTTTTGCGTTGGCTATTTACGACAGCGGATGTCATCCCTGCATTGTTGGCGGGTGGCACCCCCGTCAACGGGCGTGGAAGTGCTGCACTAGCAATATTGCAACGGATTTGGAGCGCAGATACTGCCGCCCGGAGCGGTGTTTTGCGAAAATTAGCCATTGCCGTCGCATTAAGTCATGCCAATCCGGTGACGACCGGTTGGTATCGAGTAAATGCCAGCGGGGTTCCTGACACGATCGATCCATTGGGGCGATATACCAACTACAAGACTGCCCGTGCTGCCAAACAGCTCGATGCGGGATTCGATGGATTATCGATTTGGCACATGCGCATGGTGGTTGATGCGTGGGCTCGTGATGTGGACCTCAACTGGTTACGCACAACCTACAAAGGCCCGCACCGCATCACCAGCGAGACCGGCGTAGCGCGGGTGTTCACCACGACCTACACGCGCACCAATATCGGCGATAGCGGCTACGAACTCGAGTATCGCGACACGAATGCTGCCGGTAGGAGTGTCCAAAGCGGCACCCTTGCTTTCTATGGGCCGAATGCAGACATCGCGCGCGTCCTGCAAGTCGGTGGAGTCTGTGGTGCCATCGCCAAATATGGGTCGACGGTAGCACAAGCCTATGGCATCCCCGCTTTTCCCGTCGGACAGCCGGGTCATGCCGCCGCGTTCATTAGCAATGCACCATCCACATGGGTCATGCACAACGATATTTATGGCATGGGTGGTTCGTTCCGGCACGACGGCACAACCATCCCGTTGATGTCTGATACATACGGGAGCTACAACGACGCAGAAGCTGGTATTGGCGACCGTGACTTCGCACCAGCATATGTTTTGTTGTACGAGGTCCTGAGCGGGCCACGAGCAGCGACGTTTGGACGTTCTGAGTGGCTCCGTTGGGCAGCACGCGGGGTAACGAGCGCGCCGATCCGGCAGCGCATGCTCGACCTCGCTGTAATCGTCGAACCGATGAATGTGTTGGCATGGCGTGACCGCATCAGTGCAGCCAACGCGAATGTACGCACCACTACTGCACAGTGGCAAAGCATGTTTACCAGCATCACCGCTGCGTTTGCGAGTCAGCCGCGTGTACTGACAGAGTTGAGTAACCGCATCGAACGGCGATTGGTGCCATCAGCAAGTAGTGCGTCCACCAAGGCTGCCTACGTCCAGGCGTTGTTCACCCGCTACGATGCGATACCTGCAACGAGTCCGCATGCGGCCATACGTGATGTCATCCTCGCTGCACTGCCCGTGTGGATGCGTACATACATCCCTGCTCCGAATGTCTCTGTTTCTTTTTCGGGGAGCACTGCAGGGCAAGTGACCGGCTTTAAAAGTGGGATGGCATTGAGTGTAGATGCTGGCACCACGTGGATTACGCCTGCCACTACTGATTTTTCATTGAAAATCGCCCACATCGCTGCACTCCAAAGCAGTCGCGTACTCTACGTTCGGAATCGCTACAGCACCTCGACCGACATCACTCGTGCCCAGGCAATCCCCCTTACCGTCCACGCGCAGTCAGCACCAGCTCTTGTCGCAAATGACGTGACAGACACATTGACGGGCTTGACGCCAGAGATGGAGTACAGCACCAACAATGGCAAAACCTGGACGACGGTTGGATCAGATCATACGCTGGATCTCTCACGGCACACCACTATTATCACCCGTTACCGCGGCAATGGCACCATGTTACCCTCGGCGCCAAGCACGCATGTATTTTCAGTGCCGCTCAATTGGGCACAAAACGTCCTAGCGACCGATACCCGAAGCTATGCTGGGCACGGCGGTAGTCGCACTGTTGATGGTGATGATGGCACGAATTGGCTGGTTGATACATCAATTAGTACCAGCGATGTCCCGGTTCGCCTGGTCATTGACCTTGGAGCGTCGCGGACAATAAACGCACTAAACCTCCTTTGGACACAAAACACCAATGCCTGGGAAGGCTATGCATCGGGGTATACCATCGCGACAGCCGACACAAGCAGCGAACCTACCCTCGGTTCGATCGATTGGCAAACGGTTGCCACGGTGAGTGATGGCAACGGTGGCCGTGACATCGTCTCGTTTGGTGCCGTCCGTGCCCGCTTTGTCCGCCTGTCGATTACACAATCCGCTGGCCGCGATGCAAGTAATTGGAAATGGCCATCACTCTATAGCGTCGCAGTGACTGGCGCCGACACGATCCCATCGGTCGGTCTCACTAGCGGGGCTGCCTACCTGAGTGACCGCTTATGGAACAGTGAATCGGCGTATGCTGTCGAAAACGGGAGTGATACAACCTGCGACAAATATCACACCGGCGGGCGCATCATTCTTGATGGCACCGCATACCTCAAAGGAATCGGTTTGTGCTTCAGCATGACCCTCCAGTATGTGCTCGACGGCACACATACGACGTTCGTCGCAGACGTAGGCGTTGATGACCAAGAACCAGAAAGTGACACCCGGCAGGTAATGTTCGAGGTCATTGCAGATGCA
>CAIZHO010000022.1 GCA_903932805.1 uncultured Roseiflexaceae bacterium
AGCCCGCACCTCCACCGGGAGGTGCGGGCTTTTTGCATGTGCATCATGCACCGCGGGTGTTGAGATACACACTGTACAACGACCGACTTGCAGTCATGAATAAGCGATTACGCTTGATTCCACCAAAACAAACGTTGGCACAGACTTCGGGTAAATGAATTCTCCCTAACAACGTCCCATCAGGTGCATAACAGTGTACGCCGTCTATCCCTGCCCCGCCATTACCGGTCGCTGCCCATATGTTGCCGTACATGTCACATCGCATACCATCATAGTTGCCACGTGGCAGACGGGCAAATTCTCGACCATTCACCGCACGACCCGCCACCATTGTATAGACCAACATGTTTGTCCGTGACACAACATAGAGCAGGTCTGCCTTTGGCGAAAAGCACAGCCCATTTGGACGTTCTATACCCTCTATCGCGACTGCACCGAACCCATTTGTCGGATCAATGCGATACACATGCTGGGGGAGTTCCGGAGTAGCTGCATCGCCCTCGTAATCATTGGTTATCCCCCACCCCGGGTCAGTAAACCACACAGCGTTATCAGCATCAACAACCACATCGTTCGGAGCGTTGAGTCGTTTGCCTGCATATGCGTCCATCAATACCGTGATTGACCCATCGTGTTCTGTGCGTGTGACGCGCCGCGTCAGATGTTCGCACGTGATCAACCGACCCAGCCGATCACGGGTGTTGCCATTGCTGTTATTGGCAGGCACCCGAAAAGGATGAACACGACCAGTCACCTCATCCCACCGCATCATCCGATTGTTCGGAATATCAGAAAACAACACGTATCTCCCATCACCAAACCAGACCGGTCCTTCTGTCCACCGACCACCTGTCCACAACCGCTCCACCACTTCTTGCCAGATAATCAGGTCATGAAATCGCTGATCAACTACCTCGACTGCCATATCGGGGAAGCGGACAATCGTCCGATCATGCTTCCATGCATCAGCATGCGGATTGGTCATTACTCTTCCTTTCACGATAGGCATCATCATGGCCCCAATCAGTGCTGAGTTCCGCACTGATCGAGCCGATCGATTCTATCAATTCTGCCATGCTCGCTACATCGGGCTGCTCGTTTTCGACACGCTGAATGTCTTGGATGATGTCTTCAAACAGGCGTCGCAGTTGATAAAACCGCAGACGGAACGGGTCAATTACTGCAGCCGGGTGTGCTTGCCGATAGCGTTGCCACACCTGTGACCACGCATCATCATTGATCCAAAACATGAGGTCGTGTTCAGGGGGAGCGATAGTCATCCCCTCCCAATCAATCAGGAGCGGGATATCGTCCCGAATCACAACATTGTACCCATGGATGTCGGTGTGACAAACCACCAGCGGATGCACCTGCACCGCGAGCTCGGCGGCAAGACGTCGAAATACGCAGAACGTGAACCGAATGGATGCAACGCGTCCCGCCAGCAATGTGTGCAAGGGATGCGATACCTGGCAGATTCGTGTGAGTGCAGGCTCGATGTCTTCAAGCCACGTCGGGCGAAAGCGTTCGCGCGGGACGCGCTCTACCGCGACATGCTGTGTATTGATGTGATGCACGGCAGCGATGGTATCAACCAAATGTCCCAATTGCACCGCTGTCAGTGGTTGTTCACGCGGGGTTACACCGTCAACAAATGGAAAAAGTACTGTCGTAAATGGACCATCACGGACCAGGATATTTCCTTCGTGTGTGAGCAACGGTGCAACAATCCGTCCATGTACCCCCGGCTGGGTTATCAGCCAGCGGGTGGCACATGAAAGATCGTTCAACGTGGGCAAAATCATTGCAGTGATGGGTCGTGCGTCATCATATGTTTTGGCAAAATATGCGTTCCCATCAGTCGCATCAATGCGATGGACATACGCGACATATCCACCACGAAGCACCCGCGGCGTCACGGACGGGACGATACCATACGCAGCACAGACTGTCTGTAGGTGACTGTCGAACCGCCGGTCCACTTACCCCTCCATGTCTGAGGTATCAGGACGAACATCGCGTACCGTACTCGGCAGACGCATCCGGGTGTAACGGGGGACAAAGCCCAATTTGGTCCAAAATGCCGTACCAGCATTGTTCCAGACCAACACATCGATATCTAGCGGCTCACCGCCTAGGATTGTTTGAAG
>CAIZHO010000023.1 GCA_903932805.1 uncultured Roseiflexaceae bacterium
CAGTAGCTTCCTACGAACCAACAACACCCGCACCTCAGAGAGGTGCGGGTGTTTTGTGTGCCGACACAACGAATCGGGGGACGAGAGGAGGTCGCGCGGCTGCGGTTTCTGTGCCCCTGCGGACGAATCGGGGCAGAACACCTGTTGGATTGCGCGCATCCTTCGATCAGAGCGCTGCGAACAGCGCCTTTTCGCTGAGCAAATGAACCTCGTGATCCACAAAACTGCCGTTGCGTGCGTTACGGTGCATTGCAGCAGCGGGTGATTAGCCCTTCCACTCAATGGTTATGTCGAGTAGCACATCGTCCGGCGAGCCGCTCCGGGTGTATGGCAGTGCTGACAGGTTGACACTACACCCGACGCCATAGAACTGCGTCGATGCATCCTGCCAGGCCTGATTGAAGTCGGCCGACACGCCCGCTTTGGTCGGGACATAGCGCATGATGGTGTGCACCTGACGCTTGCTATAGAGGCGCAGCAGGTGGTCCGTGAGGGCTGCCGGGCCGATGAGCGTATGATGCGCCTCGCTGTAGATGAGGCCGATGCGCTGGGAGATGGTGCGTAGGAACGGACTGGCGGGATGGCGCTTCTGCAGTGCAGTCGCGACGAACTCGGGGTAGCGTGTCCGCGCGACGGGGTACGGTGCTTCGCCGGGTTCGGGGGTGATGCGGTGGTCGCGCTGGATTTCGTCGTCGCTGAGCAGATAGTAACTGTACGCTGCATGCGACGACGGTGCGTCGCTGTGCGGGCTATCCCAGGTCACGTCGATGTGGTACCAGATCCCGTCGAGGCAGACCATGTTCCAGCCGTGACGTACTTTGGTCGTTATCGACTCGCCGCTGACGATACGCACCGGAATCCCGACCGCCTCGCACAAATAGGCATAGGCAGCAGCGTAGCCGGCACAGACCGTTTGCCCGCTCGCAAAGCCATCGTAGGCAGTCGATTTGGTGCGGGTCTGATCATAGCGGAAGTGCTGGACGATCCAATCATGGAGGACCAACGCTTGTTCGTGCGGACTCATCGTCGGGGTAATCTGCTCGGCGATAATCCGCTGGACGTGTTCATGCACAATGGCCAACTGGGCTGCCGTATCGCGGTACGTAATGGTAAGGCTGATGGTGAACGTCGTGCCGCGCTGGCTGCGTTCGACGAGGATGGATTCGACGGCACTGCGCTCGACATCACGCACACCATTGAGCAACGCACCCTGCAAATCCGGCAGGTTGAAGACGTTTTTTGCACCATCGAATTGCCAACTCCCGATATCAATCCGCTGGCTGACTTGCAGATCGACCTGTGCCTGGAGCTCGGCGAGCGAATGCACGACGGTTTTGCGCGTCATGATGCAGGCAATCGACGAATGTGGGCGACTCGTTCACTGGCTGGTGGATGACTATAGTGCCAGGCGGCATAGAGTGGGTCGGGGGTCAGGGTGCCGGCGTTTTCACGATAGATGGCAACCAACGCACCAGCCATGGCATCGACACTGGTGTGTGCAACGGCGTAGGCGTCGGCTTCGAACTCGTGACGCCGTGACCACCATGCCATTATGGGGTCCAGCATGAAGGTACAGGCCGGCAAACAGACAACTGCCAAAATGAGGGCGACCGCTGTGCTGGGGGTTTGCACGCCCAATCCAGCAAACACCCACGGCTGTTGGATGAGCCAACCCAACACCGCAAACGCGACGAACGATAGAACGGCCATGGCGATGACCAGTTTGGGGATGTGGTGCTTTTTGTCGTGACCAAGCTCGTGGGCCAATACAGCTTCGACTTGGGGTCCGCTGAGTTGGGTCAGCAGGGTGTCGAAAAAGACGATGCGCTTGACGGGGCCGATGCCGGTGAAGTAGGCGTTGCCGTGCCCGCTCCGTTTGGAGGCATCCATGACAAACAATCCGGCACTGGCAAAACCGGTCCGCTGGAGCAACCCCTCGATACGGGCGACCAGGTCGGGATCACTGAGGGGCGAAAAGCGATTGAAGAGTGGCGCAATGTAGGTCGGATAGATCCAAATGGCTAACAGTTGGATCAGATTGAGCAGGACCCAGCCATACAGCCACCAACGTTCGCCCATTGCGCCCATGACCCACAAAAACACCGCCACAATCGGGCCACCAATCACAATGGTGAGCGCAGTAGAGGTCAGGAGGTCTGTCAGAAAGATCCGGGGAGTGGTTTTGTTAAAACCGAAGCGCACTTCGGTCACGAATGTACGGTACAGCGACAGCGGAATCCCTATGACCGTAGAGATCAATAGAAAGCCCAAAAAGACACAGACCCCGGTCCATAGTGGGGACAAACCGAGGGTAGTTCCCCACTGCGTCAGTGCCTCGATACCGCCGCCGAGGGTCCAACCCAGCGTCACGATCAGACCGACGACCAAATCCACACGTTCGAGCCGGCTTTTGGCATTGCTGTAGGCCGCGGCGTGTTGGTGGGTGGGCAGGTCAATCACCTGGGCAAAGTCGGCAGGTACCGCATCACGATGCTGTGCCACATGACGTGACTGCCGGAGTGACAACCACAGTAACAGGACGGTGCCGGTCAGTATGATGATGAGAAAAATGATGGTGGTGAAGGCCATGGATGTACCTTTCGTAGTCCTTTTGAGTCGGGAGTGAGGCACAGACGCTGTCGAATTCGCGTTTGTTGCACCCCACGAGGTAGTATACCGGGTTGTGGTTGCTTTACTGGGTACAACGAATCCACGCTCCCCGTGTACACAGGGAGCGTGGCGCAATCCATTCTTGGGTGCGTCGGGCGTCGGTCAACGAGAAAGCATGCCGTTGCGTGTCACGGGCTGTACGTTTATTTCGAGAACGATACCGCGCGCGGGCCTTTTGCAC
>CAIZHO010000024.1 GCA_903932805.1 uncultured Roseiflexaceae bacterium
CAAGTGCCACCGCCGCAGCTTGCCCAACAGCTGGCCGCTGCAGTCAGCATTCCCGTCGACTCGCTCCTCGCGGCAGTCGTCGCAGCAGGGCCGTTCCTCAATTTTTCGATCGAACAATCCCGCTACATCGCATCTGTGTTGGCCGAAGTCCGCACTATGGGCAACGCCTATGGCAGCGACGACGTCGGTACCGACAAGCGTATTGTCATCGACTATTCGTCGGTCAACATCGCCAAGTTGATGCATGTCGGCCACATCCGCTCGACGATTATCGGCCAAGCGCTGGCCAATATCTTCCGCTTCCTCGGCTATACCGTTATCGGCGACAACCATTTGGGCGACTACGGCAAACAGTTCGGTATGAACATTGCCGCCATCGTACGCTGGGGCAAGCCTCAGGGACAGGACGAAGAAGCACTGGCCCAGTTGGACAAACTCTATGCGGCCTACTCCAAAGAAGCCAAGGATAACGAAGCGCTCCACGATGAAGCGCGGTCGTGGTCGCTCAAGCTCGAGCAGGGTGACTCGACTGCCGTCGAACTCTGGCAGTGGATGGTCAATCTGACGCTTACCGCGATCCAGACCAACTATGACCGTCTCGGGGTGAAATTCGATCACGCATTGGGAGAAAGCTTCTATGCGCCGCTCAATGAAGGCGTCATCGAAGAATCCCTCGCCAGTGGGTTCGCCCACCGTGACGAAGCCGGCGCCGTGGTGGTGGCTGAGCTCGAAGAAGGCATGCCTACCTTTTTGCTCCAACGTAGCGACACCGGCTCGCTCTATCACACGCGCGACATGGGTTGCATCAAATACCGCATGAGCGAGTTCAAGCCGGACCAGATTATTTATGTGGTGGGCACGCCGCAGGAGCTCCACTTCCGTCAGCTTTTTGCGCTTGCCCGCAAGGTCGGCTATGTGCCCGCCGGGGTCGAGCTCGAACACGTCAAGTTCGGGACCATCTTTGACCAGAGCGGCAAGCCGTTGTCGACCCGTGCCGGCAACATGGTCTATCTGACCGAGTTGCTCGACGATGCACATACCCGCGCCCGCGCGGTGGTCGATGCCTCGAGCCCCGATCTGCCCGAGGCGGTCAAGGCCGATGTCGCCGAAAAAGTCGGCATCGGTGCCGTGATGTACAACGACCTCTACCAAGACTCGAAACGCAATATTACCCTCGATTGGGACCGCATGTTGGCCATCGAAGGCAACAGTGCACCGTACATCCAGTACATGTACGCCCGCTGCCGTTCAATTGTGCGCCGTGTCGTCGGTGAAACCGCCGACATGCAGGTGCCTGTCTGCGACGCAGCGGTGCTGACGCACCCTTCCGAGCTCGATTTGGTCCGCCAATTGGCCAAGCTCCCCGGTGCCGTGCGCGAGGCAGCTGACCGCTATGCAACGTTCGTCATCGCCGAGTGGTGCTACGACACCGCCCGCACGTTCTCGGCCTTTTATCGCGATTGCCCGGTCGTCAAAGCCGACGACGACGCTGTGCGCACCGCCCGTTTGGCCCTCACCGCCGCCACCGCCCAAGCATTGCGAAACGGCTTGGGTCTGTTGGGGATCCACGTCCCCGAACGCATGTAGGAGTACCAATGAAGCCACTGACGCACTACAATACCCTGCTGCTCGATATGGACGGCGTGCTCTACCGGGGCCACGAACGCCTCGAGGGCGCTGATCGCCTGATTGCCTTCTGCAAAACACACGGCATCAAGACCGCATGTATCACCAACAATGCCACCATGACGCCCGACCAGTTCGCTGCCAAACTCGCCGGCATGCACATCGAGTTCCCCGCCGAACACATCATCAATTCGCCCGTAGCTGCCCAACGCTGGATGAAGGCGCGTTCGCCGCAGGGCACCAAAGTCTATGTCATCGGCATGAACGGCCTGCGCACCGCACTGTTTACCGACGGCTACTTCGTCGAAGACGATGAAGCACCCGCCTATGTGGTGGTCGGCCTCGACACCGAGGTCACCTACGCCAAACTGCGCACCGCCTGCCTGCTTATCCGCGGCGGAGCGACATTCATCGGTACCAATCCCGACGTGTCGTTGCCCATGCCCGAAGGCCTGGTGCCCGGCGCCGGCTCGTTGCTGGCATTCCTCAAAGCAGCCACCGATGTCGAACCGTTTATCATCGGC
>CAIZHO010000025.1 GCA_903932805.1 uncultured Roseiflexaceae bacterium
GCGATGCCGTTTGCGTGGGTGGGCCCGATCTTTGTCGACATCGACCACATCATTGAGCAAGTAGATACTGCTCGCAGCAGCGCAAAAGATAAAAAACCCAGCGATGACGGTCAGAATAGAACCGGTGTCACGCCAGAGATGCTCTTCGGAAAATGCCAGCGCCCCAAAAATAAAGACGTTCTTGATCCACTGATGCGGTCGCATGGTCCGCACCGTGCCACGGACAATTTGCCACAAGGATACATTCGGCTGCATGGTCTTTCCCTTGCTCTCATTGGTTCGATTGTAGCATTTTTCGGCACATATACGCGCTTTCGGCGACTGCATATGGCACAATATCTACAGATTCACCCTTGCAGAGGATACGATGCAACAAACGCTCGTGATTGCAACCGGCAACGAACACAAACGCGCCGAATACGCTACCCTGCTAGCACTGCCTGGGCTACACTGCCTGTCGTTGCGCGACCTGGGCATCCCTGCAGATGCGCCTGAGGATGGGACGACCTTTGTCGCCAATGCACTCCAAAAAGCACGCTATTACGCCGCCAAAACCGGCCAAATGACCATCGCAGACGATTCGGGGATCTCGGTCACTGCGCTCAATGGCGCGCCGGGGGTCTTGTCGGCACGCTACGGCACTGCTGACCTCGACGACACGGGGCGACGCCGGCTGTTGCTCGACACCGTCAATGCGCTCGACCCCGCGGATCGTTCGGCTGCCTTCACCTGCGTCATCGCAGTCGTTCTGCCCGATGGTCGAGAATATGTGTGTACGGGGGAGTGTCAGGGGACGATTGCGCGTTCCGAGGCAGGCAACGGCGGATTTGGGTACGATCCGATTTTCTGCTTCCCGAACCGGGGCTGTACTATCGCCGAGTTGTCGCAGGATGAGAAAAACGCCATCAGTCATCGCGGGCAGGCGGTGATGCAATTGCAAGCAATCTTGACTGAATTGTTAGGCTGAACCGTCGGGTTCGAGATAAAACCGTAACGGGTAGCCGTTGCTCTGCGCCAATGCGTGTGCCTCGTAGACGCGGTCCGACGCCTCTTGGTAGGGCAATACGGTGACGAGTGCTTCGCCGTGCTGATGGGCGGTCAACATGACCTGGACCGCCGCGTCGAGTGTCAGCGCGAAAATCCCGGTCAACACCATCACCACGAAGTCCATCGAGGTGACGTCGTCGTTTTCGATGATGACCCGATACGGTCGATCGTTGATTGCCTGGTCGGCAACCACGAAGGATATTTTTGGGATGGTGATGACATCACTCATGGCGGTGCAGAACCTCACGAGGCGCGGTGGACCACGACGCCGTCAGGACCAGCGACCAGCGCGGCTGTCGTCATACCAACAAATAGTCCGGTCTCGACCACCCCGGGGATATCTTTGATGGCCTGGTCGAGTGCGCGCGGGTCACTGATGCCGTCGAAGAACGCATCGAGGATGACATGCCCTTCGTCGGTGATTTGGGGCGCACCGTTCCGCAGCCGAAGGACCGTGCGTGCGCCGAGCGCAGCAAGCCGGCGTGCGCAGAGCGGTCGTGCAAAATCGACGATTTCGACCGGGACGGGCGTGACAACGCCGAGGGTTTTGACTAATTTGGCGGCATCACCAAAGACATAGAATTGGGCTGCGCTGGCAGCGACGATTTTCTCGCGCAATAACGCCCCACCGAGGCCTTTGATGAGGGTCAATTGGGGGTCTATTTCGTCGGCTCCATCGAAGGCAGCCGCCAGTACCGGGTGTGCGTGCAAATCGGTCAATGGGATGCCTTCGGCGCGGGCTTGCGCGGCGGTCTTCTCAGAGGTGGGCACACCCATTACTCCATGCACCGTACCGGCACGCAACCGATCGGCCAGCGCCGTGACAAAGTACGTGGCCGTTGAGCCGGTGCCCAACCCGATAACGGTGTTGGACTCGACTAAGTTCGCGGCGTATTCGCCGACGGTTTTTTTGTATTGTTCGCGCGGATCCATGAAAGCTCCTTGGAAAAAGACTGTTTTGATTATAGACGGAAGTTATCAGTTATCAGTTATCAGTTATCAGTTATCAGTTATCAGTTATCAGTTATCA
>CAIZHO010000026.1 GCA_903932805.1 uncultured Roseiflexaceae bacterium
GGCATAGAATGTCACCAGGTCGGTTGCAAATTTGATGTTTGCGGTCATACACACCTCCGGACTGAGTGCAACTGTAGGGACGAACAAAGATACTCTCACGGGCGTTCGCTGGCACGAACATGCATACCTGATACCTGATAACTGATACCTGATAACTGATACCTGATAACTGATACCTGATAACTGATACCTGATAACTGATACCTGCTACCCGCGCTATCCGCCTAATGTGCTCATCCCACGCAACGTCGGGAGCACACCGTCGGGTAGTCCGTGCCCCCAGGGTTTGAGATAGACCGCATGGCGAATGATTTGCATCAGTTCGTCGTCGTCGCAGCCGGAGCGCAATGCGCCACGCAGGTCGACCTCATTGTCACGGAGCAAACAGAGGTGCAGGCGGCCGTCGGCGGTCAGGCGCATACGATTGCAGGTACTGCAAAATGGCTCGCTGATTGAACTGATGAACCCCAAATGCCCGCGGGCGCCATTGATGCGGTAGCGATGCGCAGGATCGGCGTCGTGCATGCCGAGGTCGCGGATCGGACCGAATTCGCTTTCGATGCGACCGATGAGCTCGGCGCTCGCCACCACACCGTCGTTGGCGACATCGGCCACACCACTGAGCGGCATGACTTCGATGAAGCGGATATCCCAGTCGTGGCTGAGCGTCAGTGCCGCTACGTCGATGACATCGTGGTCGTTGAGGCCGCGGACCACCACCATGTTGAGTTTGATGGGAGTCAACCCGGCTTCCTCGGCGGCGAGGATACCGGCCCAGACATCAGCGAACTTGGCGCCACGGGTCATCTGTGCAAAGCGTTGGGGATCGAGTGAATCGATGCTGATGTTGACGCGATCGAGCCCTGCGGCTTTGAGTTGGTGCGCGATGGGCGCGAGCTTGACCGCGTTGGTGGTCATTGCGATATGTTCGATACCCGGTACGGCTTTGATGGCAGCGACTAGCGACACGAGATCGCGCCGCAAGGTCGGTTCACCACCGGTCAGCCGGATTTTGCGGAAGCCGACCTGCGCGCACGCATTGACCACCCGCAACAGCTCTTCGTTGCTGAGCAGTTCGTCTTTGGGCATGAACTGCATCCCCACCTCGGGCATGCAGTAGACGCAACGCAGATTGCAGCGATCGGTCAACGAGATCCGCAGATAATCGATGCGGCGCTGGTAACTATCGCGTGCGGGCACGGTGCTGTCGTAGGTCGGGCGATCGATGGCCAAGGGGTCGATGAACGTAATGGGGTGCAGGCGTGATTCTTCGTTGTGCATAGCCATTCTCACTCTGCGAACAATCGCTGCCAAGAAAAGCGCATGCTCCGCAGTGGTGCATGCGCCGGAGGGTTGTTTTAGACGTGTTCCAACACACTGACGCGGGCCGCCAATTGCTGCGCGATGGTCTTGAAGACGTGGGCATACGCGTCGGCATTGCCACTGAGGACCGCCGGTTTGCCGTCGTCACCGCCGGCACGGATGCTCATGCCGAGAGGGATCTGGCCGAGCAACGGCACGCCGAGGCGTTCGGCCAAACCTTTGGCTGCCCCAGCACCAAAAATGTCATAGCGGACACCCGTGTCAGGCGCAATGAAGTAGGCCATGTTTTCGATGATACCAAGCAGGGGCACGTTGACCTTGCGGAACATTTCCATACTTTTGATGACATCAATGGCAGCGACTTGCTGGGGTGTCGTCACGGTGACAGCACCGGTCAAGCCGACATTTTGCAACGACTGGGCCAACGTCAACGCCACATCACCCGTGCCCGGAGGCATGTCGATAATGAGGTAGTCGAGGGGTGCCCATTCGACTTGATAGAGGAACTGACGCAAGAGCTGCGAAACCATAGGACCGCGCCAGATTACCGGTTGACTGTCGTCGACCAAAAAGCCGACCGACATGACCTTGATA
>CAIZHO010000027.1 GCA_903932805.1 uncultured Roseiflexaceae bacterium
CGCTGCGGTCGGAATTTCGTTGGTGCGAATCATAATCGTCCGCTGCATCTCTTGGATGTGTTGCGCACTCAGCTCTGCGATGATTTTGCCGCCAGACAGCACGGCAATTTGATCGAACAGTGACTCCATCGGCGTATTACCACGGGTCGCAATCACCATGGTCATATTGCGATCGCGCAGGTTTTCGAGGATGTCAATCATTACGTGCTGTTCGTGCGCAGCCAGGTCGATGGTTGGTTCGTCGAGCAAGAGCAACGCTGGTCTGCTGGCGAGTGCCATGGCGAGTGCTGCGCGGCGGCGATTAAAAAACGACAATTTGCCGATGGCGGTATGGGCATGTTGTTCGAGTGCGCACCAGCGGATAGCACGTTGGCAATCTTCTTCGATGGTTGTATCCATACCTGCCAATAGGGAACGTTGATGCGTCACGACCTCGAGGATGGTTTTGTACCATGGGAGTTGAATCCGGGGCGTTACCATGCCTATGCTACCGGGTCGCGCAGCGCCATCGGTATCACCGATCCGAACGCCAGCGAGTGTATGCCCAGATAGTCCCGCGATTGCGTTGAGCAACGCGCTTTTGCCAGTGCCAGATGCGCCGATAATCCCGTAGCAACTGCCTGCGGGGATGTGGAGTGTCACATCGGTGATGGTGGTACGTGGGATTGCCAGATTGGTCAACGAGACGTACTGCATGAGTTAACCCGTTATAAAGCGCAGATACAGGAGCGCCAATAATGCCGGTGGCAACGCGCGCCACCAACACCAGCGTAATGCAGCCGAGAGTGTCGTGAATGGTTGATTACGTACCAAGAAGCGTAGCACAATCATTGTTGCAAAAAACGCCACTGCGACAGCAACGAATCGAAGTCCACTCGGTTCGATTGCTTTGGGTGCCATACTCGTCGCCACTGCAGCGATGAGAACCGTAGAACGGACATCAGCAGCGAGTTGCATCAGCGCAACCGTTGACAAGTCGAGCCCCGTCGTCATCACACCGGTCAACGCGGTGTCACTGCGGAACATGCCAATTCCGATGGCTGCAGGCAAGGCCATCAACGCTGCAACCCATGCAAGGATATACGCTGGTACAAGCGCGATTTGCCAGCTTTGGTTTGCCCAATACAGTGCACCAAAGACACACCAGACCACAATCCGCCCAGCAAAGCCGATTTGTAGCGCACGGGCGGCACCACGGACCACGAGTGCCGAGCCCGAGGTCTGCGCCACGAGTGACGGCACCAAAAACGCTGCTTCGAGGGCTGCCCACATCAACAGCGGGCCAGCAACTGCAGTGTAGACAGGATTGAACGGCCACGGCATATAAATCGATGCCCCCACCGCCAACACCATGCTCAGCAACGCCGCAAAGCCATCAATGCTGAGGAGCGAACGCCCCCAATTGGGTGGCAACACGGGGCGCCGTTGCGCAACGATGTATCCAAACGCAAGGGTGAGTACGGCAATGATGAGCAACCCGGGGTAGAGAATATATGCAATGACAATATCCACAACGGCTCCTTTGATTGGTGACGTGGGTTACGCGCGTTCTCTGCGTTTGCGATCGCGATTGGTGAGTGCACTGCGGATGGCGCTGATAATCACCGCCTGCGATACGGGGCACCCATCGACGGTGTAGCTGATGGGCAATTCAGGGGCAGTTCCAACGCCAGCGCGGCCATATGGTGCCCCGCTGATGGCACATTGACCAACTGCGATGATAATCGGTGCAGTGCTCATGCTGCTATATGTTTGACTCAGTACACTGCGGGCGTAGGGCGCCATAATCCCCGTGATGAGCCAGACATCTGCATCGATGAGGGCGTTAGCGACCGTCATGTCGCGCTCTTTGTGAAGCGCCAACACTAACTCGGCATCGCAACCGCCACACGAGCCGGTATTTGCGCGGAACACGCGTATTTGCTGCGGCATGAGGACTCCTTATGATGCCACATGGACAAATGTCAAGCCACGAATGACGGATTCGATCGTGGTCAACAGTAATTGCGGATAGATCCCCACCACTGCACTGATGCCCAACAACACAAACATCACAATGGTCAATCCGACGGGCTCGAGGAGTTGTCGGCGATCACTGGTAGATATCTCGCTGGTAGCCATCAAGATCGGCATCTCTTCGGTGGGTAATTCTTCTGCGGCACCAAGGAGGCGCTCGTACAACAACCGCGCTATCGCCGCCAGCATCAACAGCGTGCCGATACCCAACAGTACCACATAGCCGGCACCGGTGTGTGCGGCAGCGTCATAGACGAGTACTTTGCTGGTAAAGGAACTAAACGGCGGAGCGCCGAGGAGTAACAGACACCCCCCAATGAAACCACTCCCTGCCAATGGCCAGCGCCACAGCAAATCGCGCCGAATGGTGACAACGGGCCGTCCATCGGGTCGTTCGAGGAGTGCAATCGACACATAGATCACCATCACGGCAATCATGTGGTTGAACAATTCGAGAATCGACCCTGCCAACCCGCTGCTCGAAGCACTCGCCACACCGACCAACATGAATCCGCTATTGCCAACAATCAGATATGTCGGCGTGCGGCGTAAATGTGGCGTCGCCAGCCCAAAGAGTGCCGAGACGATCATCGTCACACCGCCCAACGCCATCAAGACATGCATCCCACGTTCGTTTTCGGTCACGATGATAGGAAAGAACTGGAACGTCGAGATCAAGAACAGCAACCCGGTGCTGTTGAGCGCCGTGATAATGAACACCGTCACCATCGGGGCCGAGAATTCTGCCACTTCGATGAGCCATGAATGGAATGGAAAAATCGCAAAGCGCATCCCAAAGCCAACAATCAGCAATGCAATAATCAAATGCGATGGTGATGCTTGCCCATTTGTCTCGGTCGGCCAATAGATGGTCAACAACACAAATGCCATATACATGGCGAACCCCGATAAGAGCACGAGCACCAAATAATGTAATGCGGTGATGAGCGGTGATCGCTCGACCAACACGGTGCTCCCAATCGGTAGGTCGACAATTGCCAAAATGGCAACTAGTCCACTACTGACCATCAACAACGCTGCCACAAATGGCTCTTGGAGCAGCAGAACGGTGGTGCCGGTGAATCCTAACAACAACAAGCTGACCGGGATGAAATGCTCACCGTGCGTAATAAAAAACGTCACCGTGTAGGCAAACAACGCAATCCCCAAAATGGTCAGCAAGACGAGTTGCCCGAGCGGATCGATGGTCAGTGTCAACCCGAGCAATCGTACCGGTGCATCGACGGGCAGTTGCAGGACCAAGATCGCTTCGGTCAGCACACAGATAATTGCACCAGTAATCGATGGACCGGGTTGAGAACGCAACAGAAACATGCCTGCAGCGACCGCAAAGGGAAAAAAGATGATGAGTAGGTAGAGCATCAGCGTTTATACAACTCGTTGAGTTCGAGTGTCTTGAGGCGCCCATACATCAATGCGCTCAGATACGACACCGAAAGCGAAAGCACAATCGTGGTCAGTCCCAACATCGCCAGCGGAAACACTTGAATAGTGCTTGCAATGGCGGTGTACAACAAATCGATGCTACTCACACACAGTAACAACCCCAGGCCGAGCTTGAGTACATCGTTTGCTGTCACGATGGTAAAAATACCCGTCAGGGTTAACCAGTACCAAGCGAAGTCGACGGACTCACTCCCGATTGGATAGAGACGCGGCAAAATGAAGCTCGCGATGGCGGCGAGTATCAAGGCCCACAGCGGCACCACAAAATCGGTGAAGCGCAGTGGGGCGATGATCTTTTGGCGTTGTGCACGTCGTGCAGCACGGCGGAGCTCTGCCAGCGAAAACTCATCGAGCTCTTCGGTCCCTTCTTCACGCGAGAATGTCAACGCAGTCACTCCGAGAATGAGCACGGCAGACAAACCGGCGATGATTTTGACGAGGACCGTCGTGCTGACCATGTACCCGAACACCGATACATCGGGGGTGATGAACTGTTGTTGCGCCAAAAACGCCGCCACGAACACATAGTTCAGCAATAAGCCGATGAGTGTGCTACGCCATTGTTGCGCCAACAGGATGATGCCTGCCGAAGCTGCAATGCCCATCAACGGCCATTGTGTCGCAAAAAACTCAGCCATGCATACCTCAAATCAGCAAGAGCACTACGACAATCAAGCCGAGCACCAAACCTGCTACATAATAGCGCTCTTCACCCAAACGAAGCACCCATTGCACTGCATTGCCGAAGCGGATCAGTGAATCCCAGATGCTTGCGAGCAACCGATTAGGACTCACAATCCCACTCAGAAAAGACAGACTCTCGGCGGTAGCCATGGGCGGCACTGCGGTCGAACCGACATCGTTCGGGTTCGCAATGTCACGCTGGCGTAACCGACTGGCGTAGATGGGCACTGCGACCAAAAGGACCGAAATCCCGGTGAGCATCAACTGAAGCGCAACGCCAGGCATCGATGGTGGAGTCAACACGCTATCATAAACCATACGGTCCTGAAGCGGGATGAGCCAGAACTTCCACAATAATTGCGGCACAAATCCGGTCACCA
Organism: uncultured Roseiflexaceae bacterium; assembly: GCA_903932805.1. Lineage (GTDB taxonomy): Bacteria > Chloroflexota > Chloroflexia > Chloroflexales > Roseiflexaceae > UBA965. Next base: position 4,548 of record CAIZHO010000027.1, read on the forward strand.
ACAGCACTGCCGCAAACAACACTGGGCTCATCATTGCAATTGCGCTCGGGATAGCCGAAATGACCGGGATATCTGGTTGCGTGCCTTTGGGGATACGCCGCCATATGGTCGAAAGGGCGCTGGCCCAAGCCAAACCAATGACCGAACCACTGATGAGTACGGCGATGATAATCCACGGTGCTTCAATCATTAACACTTCGGCCATCCACCAGCGGGTAATGAACCCGACGGTGCCAGGGAGCCCGACTGATGCGGCAACCGCAATCAGCAGCAACACACCCGCAAAGCCGACGCGTGCGCGCGGTCGGAGCTTGAGCAGATCATCCGTGTAGTTGCGGGTTTCGATAACGGCAATCCCCAACGCAATCACGCACAAACTGAACATGGCCGTGACGAGCAGCACCGGGACGCCGTATGCGAGAATCTGCAAATCACTGACCGCAGCAAGTACTACCACCGCAAACACCGAACTGCTGTGCCAACCGTACAAACTCCGCAGTTGTGTCGTACCAATTGCGCCCACGGCAGTACCCAATGCACTGACGATTGCCGCAATAATCAGGACCGTGCGCCAGAACTCGTTGATCAGTGGTCCCTGTGTCGCCATCATATCGATGAATGTCAACGCCCCGAGCAACGGGATGCCCAGCGGTACCAAAAAGATAGCCAAAATCGCCGGTGCACTACTCATCCCTGCGATGTAGCCGTGGAACGGGGCTAAGCCCATGCCGAGAAAGGCTGCGAGGCTCCAACAGACAATGAGTGCCCCCGGTAATGGTCCAACTGGGACATATTGACGCCACATAATGGCGACCAAGAGCAATATTGCGCCAGCAATCCCACCAACAATACTAATCAGCGGTGTGTCACTGCCCGGGAGTGCACCACTGAGTCGCATAATGATCCCGCCAAACATGGCAGCGAGTCCCCAGGCAAATACACGCAAGGTCGTATCTTGGGCTGCAACACCAACCAAGATCATCGTCACGTGAAACAACAATAATGCCAAGAGACGACCGTAGTTGCGTAGTTGATACGGCAGCGAATGAATCAGGCCAATCATCCCGGCTGCACTACCGAGCAAAAGCATGACCCCGACAACCCATGTGAATGCGTCAAAGCGGAGTGAAAGAGAAGTCACAAAGCCGTCGATACGCATCCAGTCGAATGGCAGCAGTTCTAACGGCATACCGTTAACAACCGCCGAAATCACGAGCATCAGCGCGCTTATCAACAGACTCCCTATAGCGAGGAAGCCGATTTGACGGGTTGGTACGACTCGGTCGATCGACCATGCAGTAATTCCTGCCAGGAGCGGGAGGATGAGCGCCACAATTTCCATACGAAGTGGTTCCTTTAGTGCTCTGCGCAGGCGCTACACGAGTCGGTTGAGGCAATAATCGTGATGACATCATCGAGAAGTGCATTTGCCGACAACGCTTGGATGAGAGGTCGGTCGAGTTGCCGTTCGATTTTGATTTCGCACTTTTTAAGTTCGTTGAGCGATGACGTTATTGCATAGGTAATCAATCCACGCGGGCCTTCTGCAGTGCCGACTGCGCTCCCCGCGATTGATTCGTAGACTGGGTTGGCAACAGGCCCGGCCTTCATCTGCCGATTGGCCTGGTCGATGATTTTTGCACTTTCGTGTGCTTCGAGGAGCATCACCATCAACCGTGCATAGACGTCACCGCCGTCTTGTGTCACCATTGACGATTCGAACATGCCATATGCGTCGTAGGGGTGAGAAAATCGTGTGTCGTGTGCAATCCCCGACGCCCGCCCGACGATACCGCCCACCATGAGTTGATTTGCTACCTGCCCGCTGAGAACACCGATGTTCACCGTGCGTGCCAACAATCGATGATCATCAATAATGTGGTCAATCGAACGATAGAGTGCTTTGATGAAGCTCGACACACCTGCTTGTAGGGTCTGTTGGATGCGTGCACTCGGCTCGATAGTCACCCCACCTGGCACAATCACAACAGGGTCGCTACGTTTGCCGGTTACTTCGAGCAAGAGGGTGTTCGCGGCGAATTGGAGCTGTCGGAGGTCGCTACTATGCTGCGTGACACCGACAATGTCGCATATCGTGGCTGCCCCGGCGAGATGCATCGCTATACGTTCGAGTTCACATACTATTACGCGGATAATCCGGGCATGTGTTGGAACCTGGATGCGATTCAGGGATTCGAGTGCATGCGCATATGCCAGAGCATGGGCGTTGCTGCAGGTCCCGCAGACTCTGGCAACAATTTTGGGGATATCCGGCAAGGGAGTGCGACAAATGACATCACTGCAATTGCGGGCATTCATGCCTGCATGACAGTCGATGTTGGTGATGTGCTCACCATCAATATCCATGATGAACCGTTGCGGTCCGCGCCATGCAGCATGAAACGGCCCGAGGGTAAGTGCATAGGTCAATCAGGTACCCCTTGCGTAGACTGCATTGATTATACATGTGAATGTATGAATTTTCATTCTATCGATGCAGAAAACGGGCAATCGTCTGATTGCCCGCAACGAATTTCCACGGAAAACGCTATTCAGCGACGAAAGACCATCAACCGCAATGCCGTGCGTTCTTCATTTTGTATGCGAATGTCCATAAAAGCTGGGACACAGACGATTTCGATGGATTCATGAGCCAAAAATGCATGTGCAATCGCTACTGCCTTGACGGCTTGGCCTGTTGCGCCGGCCCCAATGGTGTGGATTTCTGCGTGGCGCCCTTCTCGGATTACTCCGGCAATGGCTCCGGCAACCGCGCTGGGACGCGATTTGGTGGATACTTTGAGAATTTCGGGTGCATCCGCGATCGTCGCGGTGTGTTGCTGCGATGTGATGCCATAGACGTCAGTGGCTGTGTGTTCATCCATCGGATATGCTCCTGAAGAACCTCCGATGCCAGCATCAGCATCGGAGGGAGGGCTGACTAGCGGGCGTATTCGGTGGTACGTGTCTCGCGAATGACGGTTACCTTGATTTGTCCGGGATACTGTAGACTTTCTTCGATTTTTTTGGCGATATTCCGGGCGAGTTGAATGCTCCCCAGATCATCAATCGTCTCGGGGACCACCATGATGCGAACCTCACGACCTGCTTGGACTGCAAAGGCACGTTGTACACCTTCGAATGAGGTCGCAACGCCTTCGAGTGCTTCGAGTCGTTTGATATACAAATCGAGCGTCTCGCGACGGGCGCCGGGACGGCCGCCAGATATTGCATCTACGGCTTGTACCAAGAACGCTTCGACGGTCTGTGGCTCTTCGTCGTTGTGGTGCGCAGCAATGGCATGCACAATAGCGGGTGAACGGCCCAGGCGCTTGGCGATATCTGCGCCAATCACTGCGTGGGGTCCTTGGACTTCGTGATCGACAGCTTTACCGATATCGTGCAGCAGTGCTGCGGTCTTGGCAATGGCGATGTTTGCACCCAACTCTGCAGCCATGTGCGATGCAAGCAATGCACATTCGAGTGAGTGATGCAAGACGTTCTGACCATAACTGGTGCGGAACTTCAGTCGCCCGAGTAACTTAATCAAGTCCGGATGTAAGCCTTGGACATTGGCTTCGTAGGCAACACGTTCGCCTTCTTCGCGCATGACCACATCGAGCTCTTGTTGGGTTTTTTGTACCACTTCTTCGATGCGTGTGGGATGAATGCGACCATCTTTGAGTAGTTTGCCCAATGAAAGACGAGCCACCTCACGGCGGACCGGATCGTGACACGACAGGGTAACGGCGTCTGGTGTGTCATCGACGATGATGTCGACACCAGTAATCTGCTCGAATGCGCGGATATTGCGGCCTTCGCGCCCGATGATACGTCCTTTGATTTCTTCGGACGGCAGTGGGACAGTCGAAACCGTAATTTCGGCAACATAATCCGATGCACAGCGTTGGATGGCCATGCTAGA
>CAIZHO010000028.1 GCA_903932805.1 uncultured Roseiflexaceae bacterium
CACAATCAGTTTTGGTACAAATATACGCATTGGCGCCCTGCCTAATAGACGTCGATGGGGACTTCGCCGCGACGCATCCCACGCCACGAACGCAACAACAAAAAGACCGGCAACGCGGGAATCAAAATGACTGCCAGCTCGGGGATGAATACCACCACTACATATTTGGCCAAATCGAACCCACCGACCAGCGCATAGGTAAACAATACATGGAAGGCGTGATAGGTTAAGCCGCCCAATACAACCGCAACGATGGGGAGTAGCCAATTTTCGCTCGTAATCCGCGCCAAAACGGCATACACGGCCAGCATGGCGAGTAAGAGCAGAATCGAATGCCACCCAAGCCACGTCCCACTGACGATGTCGAGCACCAAGCCGGCATAAAAAGCCCAGCGTGCCACGATAGGGATTGGTTCGATGAGCACTTGGATGACCACAAGCAAGAGCATGACATTGATGGCGACTTGGAAAACCGTTGGCATCAGCAGACGCTGGCCAATGACAAAAAATGCCACGATGAGGAGCGTCCGCACCTCAAGCCAGATGACTTCTTCTATTTTACGTCGCTTTGTATTATCCATACGTACCGTACTACTTCCGGGTCAATGTAGGGTTGGATTTCGGCGACTTTATTGCGCCCTTCGAGGCCAACCGATTTGACAATCCCAACGGGGATGTCGGCAGGTATGGCCGAGTTAGGCAGCGACGGACCAAACAAGCGGGTCAGCCCTGCAGTCACCACGCTGTCGCCCACGACGATTTGGCCTTCGCGCTCTATTTCGGTCATATGGAGCATCGCATCGCGTTCCATCAGCCCGCGTGCGACCCCGCGGATGACGGTATCACCATGATAGATTTGGACGCTGACGAGACTGCTATAGTCCGACACCAGCAAAACGTTGGCACTGTTCGGGCCAACTTGGTCGACCACACCGACCAGTGCTGGTGGGCTACTCTGATAGCGCGAAATAACCGCCATGCCCACCGTGATGCCCTGATTGGTACCAACACCGATGATGGCGGTGCGACGACCTTCGGCCAACGTTTGGACACTGATGTCGGCTCCGACCAGACGCCACGGGTTTTCTTTTTCGATACGTAATTGTTCACGCAGCCGCAAGTTCTCGAGTTCGAGTTGGGGGATGCGAATGATTTGCCCTTTGAGGTCGCTGTTTTCTTTGGCGAGGGCATCGCGCTCGGTGGTAATCCGTTGGAAATCCATCGAGCCCGTAAAGATATCACCCAGTCGAGCAATACTGCTCTGCGTGCGACCCAGGGTAGGGGCGATATAGCTCGATATCATGCTCCGCACGGGGGTCATGACACCTTGGAAGTCGAGGAGAAAGAAGAGCACAGCGAGAAAAATGAGCACAGCGACGACGAGGGTGTTACCCCTCCCGCCGCTTCTCGACCGCACAGAAGACCGATCTCGCATAACTTGCAGCCTCGTCCTTGTGTGACTACCGACCTAGTATTTGATGCGGCGGGTGCGTTGCGTCGCCGTCAAAATATCGCGATAGATGGGGTTGTGGATGTTTTCGACCATTTTGCCAGCACCACGGGCCACGCACGAGAGGGGGTTTTCGGCAACATAGACAGGCATACGCGTCTCGGCAGCGATGCGTCGATCGAGGCCACGCAGCAATGCACCGCCCCCAGCCAGGACGATCCCGTGTTCCATGATGTCGGCCACCAACTCGGGTGGCGTCTCTTCGATGGCAGCGCGGATATCAGCCAAGATGGTGTTGATGGGGCCGACGATGCCTTCGCGCAGTTCAACGCTCGAGACTTCGACCGATTTGGGTAAGCCGGTCAGGGCATCGCGACCGCGCAAGACGACTTTGAGTTCTTCTTCGAGGGGGTACGCGCTGCCTGCGGCGACTTTGGCCCGTTCGGCCATACGTTCACCGATGTGGAGGTTGTATTCACGGCGGGCAAATTCGATGATGGCTTCGTCGATTTCGTCGCCTGCGGTACGGATCGAATGGTTCACCACAATGCCGCCGAGCGAAATAATGGCGACCTCGGTGGTCCCACCGCCGATGTCGATAATCATCGACCCGATGGGTTCGTCGACTGGCAGGCCAGCCCCGATGGCAGCGGCCATTGGTTCTTCGACGACATAGGCATCACGGGCATTGGCGTTGAGCGCGGCGTCGCGGGCTGCCCGCATCTCGACCTGGGTAACGCCCGATGGCACGCCGATGACGACGCGCGGGCGGGGGGCAATCAGACCAAACGAACGATCATGCGCTTTTTCGATGAAGTGTTTAATCATCTTTTCGACGACGTCGAAGTCGGCGATGACGCCATCCTTCAGCGGGCGCACGGCGATGATGTTGGCGGGCGTTTTGCCCACCATGGCCTTGGCCTCGGCGCCGACGGCGATGACTTCTTTGGTCTTGCTGTCGATGGCAACGACCGATGGCTCAGAGATGACGATCCCGCGCCCACGCACGTGGACCAATGTATTAGCGGTACCGAGGTCGATGCCCAGGTCACGCCCAAATGCACCAAGGATAGAATTAAGTGGGTTGGAGAATCGCACAGACAGCTCCTCTACAATGTGCTTTGCAGCACATATACACACACGAGCACGCGCGTCTCCGACAGCTAACCGACGTCTGCAGATGCATCGTTGCAACAGGATACGGGGTGGTCAACCAGCGCAGCCGCACAAAAATCTTGGAGCTATTGCTCTTCGAAAACCGCTTTGACGCGGAACATTCCCAAGTCAGTATCAGCACTATTGCGGATAGCAGCCGCCCGGTCCAATGATGGCCAGTTGGCATCGGTACGCAGTGCATTGACCAAATCGGTCACCTGGGCAGTTGGTTCAACGCCGGTCACGTCGACGGCTTGGAGGGCACTGACATGCTCCAAAATCCGCGAAAGTTGACTCTGCATTGCATCTATTTCTCCATCGCTCAGACGGAGGCGCGCTAAATCTGCGACACGGACGACTTCTGCACGGGTTAACGACATGGCTTCACTCACTTTGTGTTGCATACTAACGCTATAGTACCAGATATTCAGCCCAACCCATAGAAGGTCATCAGACACTCATGGAGTCGGGGTCGCAGCAACCGTCATGGTCGCTGTTGTGGTTGCACTCGGCGCTCCTGTTGCCGTCGGGGTTGGGCTTGGCTGCACGGCACCATCGGTCACGGGCGTCGTCGTTGGTGTCAGCGCACTATCGGTGGGTGCAACGGTGGCGGTCAGCTGATCGTCGATGGTCGGTGTGCCCGCTGGTTGGCCCTGCACGTCACCCAAGCGTTCGATGCGAATAAACGGCAGATCATTGAGCAAGCGGACATCGCTTGGCAAGGTCAGTTGTATTTGGCGCATCGGGTTCGCGGGGTCCCATGCACCGACGCGGACTTCGGGTACAATCCCGCTTATCCCGTTCCGCTGCGCCGTCGCGCCGAGGCTCACATCGAGCAGCACCACCGCAGGTACCGCCTGCATCACCATCCCCTCGGGTACATCGAGGAGTGTCACTGCAAATGGTAACTTGACACGCAACAAATCAACCGATTTGACCACACTAATGACCACATCAACGGCACGATTGGTACCCTCGGTCAGCGTCACCTTGGCTCCCAAATTGTTTGACAAGAGGACCGTCTTGGTGATGGTCGTGGTTGTGTCACCCACATCAATGACGTCGGTTGCTATCGACGACACCCCATCGAGTGCCCCCGCTTCGCCACTCACGGTTACAGAGATCGGATTGACAGCGATGCTTGTGATGCGGTACCCCGGTGCAACCGAGCCGCGTAACGTGGGCACAATGACCACCTGCTTGCGCACCGACGATGGGTTCATCACCACGCGGGCAGTGATCTGTGCCGGCACGACCGTCAACCCTTTGATGGTTTTGCCGAGCTTGTCTTTGAGGACCACATCGGCATCGATGGTGTAGTCTGCTGTGCGCGAGATGATATCGATGGCATACTGGGCTGCTGCGACGCTACTCAATAGACCCGCCGGACCGCTGACGCGGACGCGACCATCGCTCGGCTCAGCTATTCCAACCGTCGGTTTGTACAGGGCAACATCATAACTATCGTTCCCCAAGACCCGGTCGACCGAAATATCGTCTACTTTGAGTGTATCGATCCGAATGGGTAACTCTGGCGGAGTGGATTCTGCCTTGATATAGCCCAATCCGACGTCGGGGACGACATTGACCGCAACGAGCTGTTCGCCGATGCCGACTTTCGACACATCGATGGACGCTTTGATGTTTTCGTCCGCACGGAGCGCATTGATCGTCGCCTGCGACGCATACACGACCACCTCGACCATCGGCAAGGTCGTGGTTTCTTGACCGGACTCGTCGATCAGCACATACCCCTCGGGCAGACCGACTTTTTGGACTTGGAGCTTGATGGTTGTCTTGGTACTAGGGTTATTGGTAATATCAACATAGACCCACAACCCGAACGCCACCAAAAACGCCACCAAAAAGCGCTGCCACACAATGTTGCGTAATCGCTTCATGCGTTCACCGAGGCTTTTTTGTCTTCGACATGCAACAGCGTCGTCAACAGGATGATGATGCTCTCTTCTGACAAGTTGCTGGTCATTTCGCGGTTATAAAAAAGCGAAATCGTACCGGTCTCTTCGGACACAACCAGCGCCACTGCATCGGATTGTTCGGTGATGCCACGAGCGGCCCGATGGCGCGTCCCAAAACGTTTGACACCACCGATGTCTTGGCTCAACGGCAACTCGACCCGGGCCGCCAAGATACGGTCTGCGCGGATGATAACCGCCATGTCATGCAACGGCGAACTGGGGTAGAAAATCTGCTGGATGAGATCACTGGTCACTCTGGCATCCAATATACAGACGTTATCACGCAGGTAGTCCTGCAAGCCAACGTTTCGTTCAAAGACGATCAATGCCCCCGTCCCGCCCGTAGACATTTTGATTGCCGCGCCGGCAATTGCCCGTATCATCTCGGGCCGACCATCGCTGGTGTCGGTCTTGTCTTTGCCCCATTCGCGTATTTGTGTCCACAAATCGTTGAATCGTTCGTTTTGGCCGACCGACTCCAAAAGACGGCGCAGCTCAGGCTGGAACACTACGGGGATTGCCACCACCAAGGCCGGCTGGAGCAACGTGGTCACAATCCAGTCCAGTGTCATGAACGGCGAGGCGGTGCTTATCAACAACAGCACAATCATCAAGACGATAATGCCTTGGATGATTTGGATGGCGCGCGTACCGCGAATCGCCCCCCACAACAAATACAGCACGACCGTGACGACGGCGATGTCGATCCAGATGAAGTACCAACTGGTACCCACCCCAGAGCTTCCGAACGGATTCAGTTCTGTGAACAATCGCCAAAAAATATCGTTCATGCCCGTCCTGTGTACCAACCCATGTGTGTCTATTACGTATTGTAGTATGCGAAAACGTTGCTGGCAATAGCTGCGCACCTCTCAAATCGCTGATGCGGCCGGCAATCGATTCGCTCCAGTCCACTCACAGAGGAAGTTTGCGGCGTTTTGTTGCAGGCAATCGACGATAATCATCACCGTCCATGATGATGAATTCTTCGCAGATAGCCCGGTCCGACATGCGCGAAAAGACGCGCGGTTCGATTTCTTCGGGGCGACGATTGCTGGTAATGACGGTCGGTAACCGCCCGTTATAGCGATGGTTGATAATTTGGAACAGCTTTTCGCGGGCCCACGGGGTCGTGTTTTCGGTACCCAGATCGTCCAAAATCAACACCGCCGCATCGCGGATGAGTTCGAAGCGCTGGTCGTATTGGATTTCGCTGCTGGGCCCAAAGGTCGAGCGCAGGTGGTCGAGCAAATCGGGTACCACCGCAAAGAGGACGCGGTAGTTGTGCACCAATAATTCGTTGGCGATAGCGCTGGCCAAGTGGGTCTTGCCGGTGCCGTAATTGCCAAACAAGACCAGCCAGCCTTGGGGTTTGCGGGCGAACTCGCGGGCTTTGATGAAGGCCCGTTTGACGCCGCGCATCTCGGCATCAAACGTGTCGAAGGTTTTGTCGGCAAATGCGGCTAGATTGCTCATCTCGAGCAACTCGGCGGCGGTACGGTGTTCGCGTTCGGCGAGTTTGCAGGCACAGGGGATGAGCATCCCAAAGCGTGGGTGGCCGTATGGCACGGATTCTTTGTAGTAGCCGATTCCCCCGCATTCGGGGCAGGTGTTAGAGGTCACTGGTATCACTCCCTCGGCGGAACAAGTCGCCGTATGCACCCTCGGTGTACGCCTCGGCTGACAGACCTGGCTCACGCAGATGACTATCGCGGCCGTCTTTGGCCCACTTCTGCAGGATTTTGTTGACGTAGCGCCACGATCGCACATTGGCGACGACCGCCTCGCGCATGGCCTCGGCGAACCAATGGGTTGGGTAGATGCTGGCCGCCGCGCGGAGTTCGGCCAACAGCATGGGGGTCACCACGCCGATGTGCTGTTCGTAGAGTCGCAACACATCCGGGGCCGGTTCGCCGCTGGTGGCTGCGACAGGGTCGGCCGACAACTCGGCCCAGCGGCGATTTTCCCGCGTATCGACCAAATACCAATTGACGGCACGGCCATGCTGATCGGGGCGGATGACATGCAGAAAACTCCCCCGCTGCACCGCAGCCCCCAACCCCTCGGACAAGACGTCGAGGTATGCCGAATGCGGCGCCACCACCAACAAGCTCTGAGTCAGGACCGGGTCGTTGCTGAGGGCATCCCAGCTGACGCGGCGCGGCCGCGTTGTCTGGCTCGTGATGAGCCCATAGAGATGCAGCGATACCTTGAGTTCGACGATGCTGGTGATGCGCGGCAGGTGGATGCGGATGAACTCTGCCGGCAGGGGCACGAGCGCCTGACGGTTCGTGGATGGGGTAGACATGTCTAGTACCCTTCCGGCGTCCGATACGTCAGGTCCGAGAAGCGCGTGGTCGATGGGTCAAAACGCATATTCACAACGCC
>CAIZHO010000029.1 GCA_903932805.1 uncultured Roseiflexaceae bacterium
AGATAACTAACCCTGGTTTCCGCAAGGCAACCCGGACGAACGCCAAGAGTTGTGCTTCACCGGGGGTGAGGATACGTCCGTCATCATCAATCAGGGTGTCCAGCCCTTGGTCAAATGATGAGTACCACGTGCGCAGACCGAGGTCATCAATACAGGCGGTGATGTCGGCATCAGACCAGTTGCTGTGGCCACCACTGATATTGTTCCGCAGCGTCGTCGGGATGATATCGATTTCTTGTGGGATGACGCCAATCCGCCGTCGAACGGATGAAACACGGATATCGGAAAGCGGTATGCCTGCTATCAGAATCTCGCCAGCGGTAGGCTGTTCGAACTGCGCGACCAAACGACCGAGAGTCGTTTTGCCACTTCCGGTGCGGCCCATCAGGGCGACATGTTGACCGGCTGCAAAACGGAGGTTTATATCTTGCAGTGCATCATGCGCTGCATTCGGGTAGCGGAATGAGAGGTTGTTGATGTGCACCGTGAGTGGACCGTCGGGGAGGTCACGGGTGCCGGTTGGTGGCCACACTGGTGCAGCGAGTAACGCGTCACAGCGCCGAAATGTACCAATCGCACGAAGCAATAATGTGAATTGGCTGCTGAAGGCTTCTATCGGCAGTGAGAGCAGTCGGACCATCCCAATCAGAGTAACTGCGTCGCCCACTGAGCCGTACCCCGCACGAAATCGCCATATGCCAATTACTGCGGCGAGGAGCCAACCCGCTGCAGTCACCGCCCCCGCAACGACGGTACCGCGCTCGTTTTGGATCGCTGCGCGACGATGTGTCTGCATGCGTTCGGAAATCCGCGGGACAAGAATCTGCTGGGCAAAGGGTTGTGCATGCACGGATTGCATATCAGCCGTACCCGAGAGGGTTTCGTGGAGGGTGTCGAACAGTGCTGCATCGGCAGCTCGTTCTCGTTCCCACGCGGTTGCATTGTGGTGTTGCGTCTGGGCAACGAGGACTGCGCCGATGACGACATATGCGCAGAGCATCAGCGCGCTGGAAACGTCAGACAGTGATGCAGTCCAGAGAATCGTACCGAAGATGATCGCAGCACGAAGCAGCAGCGGAACATGGTGTGCCAGCACATCGGCAACTTCGGCGACGTCATCTTCGATCCGCTCGGTCAGTTCGCCGATCCCGTGGCTTCGAAAAAAAGCAAGCGGTTGTTCGACGATGTGTCCAATCAATACGGTGCGTAACGCGTTGCTGCCACTCCAGCTGGTGTGTGTCGCCAGGATTGAGTGGAACCAGAGCATCAGTTGCACGCCAACCCCTGCAACGGCATACCACCCGATGTCTGATGCTGTCGCTTGCTGTGCGATAGCAGTATCGATGAGTTGGCCAAATAGCGTCGGGAGGAGTACTTGCGCCCAGGATGTGCCTGCGGTGACGACCAGCAAGAGCCACAAACTTGTACTGTGTCGAAAAATGTGCACAAAGCTCGGGGATACCTGCGCCTGGTTCATACGAGATTATTTCCTCACATAGAACAAGCGCTGGTTTGTCGAGAGGAGTGACACTGCTATCGAGCCTGCGGCATCGATGGTAAGGAGGCCATCGTCTACCTCGGCCTGTAAGGCCAGCGCCAGCCAATGACGGGCTTGATCTGCAAATCCGACCGTTTGCGTCGGTAAAAATGCATCCCCGCCAAATCCAAAGAGTTTGGATATCGGTACAGTATGTATCCAGCGACGAACAAACGCACTGGTCGTGACCGGGTCTATGCTCCATGCCCAACACAAATCGACATACACATTGCGATAGTGTTTGGCCAGACTCAACAACTCGTCGTGATATGGATAGCCGATGTGCATGCAAACGAAGCGGGTATCTGGGAACGCTTTGATCAGTGGAGTTACGAGCCGTGGCGAAAGCCACTCGAGGGGCATTGCCCCGTTACCTGCGTGATGGCCCGTGTGAATTTTGATTGGTATGCCGAGGATCCCCGCCTCGTGGGCGATAACGCCCAACGCCCAATCGCCCAGGACGAGCGCATCGTGTGCTGTCAATGGGATCCCTGTGCGGTGCTTTTCGAAGGTATGCTCGCAGGCATCGTCAGCGACGTGCGTCCATGCAAGGGTGCGCGTATAGGCGTGCTGGGTTTTTATGGCGACAATGTCGTTTGCATGCATACGCAGAAGCGTTTGCAAGGCTAGGCGATAGGCTCTAATGGTTGTCACCGCAATGCCGGTGTGCGTGGCCACCGTGTCGAGAACGACGCTCCCATCGGCAATGGTCTGTACATTCAGGTCATAGCGGAGCGTTGGTATCTCAGGAGTCGCTGGTGGCTGCCAGGTGAACGCGTCGACTTGGATTTCTTGCAGATGTGCGATTTCCAGCGCCCGTTGATACCCTGCAACGCCCTGGTAGGTAGCTTGGAGCGGTGCTGCCTGTTCGAGCGAGGCAGCGTCGATATGATTGATCCCGTATAGGATTTTTGCAGCGCGTCGAACAGCCTCGCCATAGCCCGTGTACTGGCAATGTTGCCAAAAGTCTGCCACAAAGGCCCAACGGGTGGCGATGTCGTGCGTGTGTTGATCGAGGAACGCATCGATGGCCTGATGAGAACATCCAGCACTCACCAGGTCGTGTTGAATGTATCCATTGACACCAAAGAGCGCGGTGATGATGTCTGGTTGGAGCGTGCAATACTCGGTTGGGCTGATGAGATGTTCATGGGTGTCGAACATGGCAATCTGGTCAATGGTGTGCTTGAGCGTCTGCATGTGATGACTGCCTTCGTGTATACCGAACTGCGGGGCGATTTAGTTGCAGATGCGTTCTTTTTGCCAGTGCAGTGATTCGTCCCATGGAGAGAGCGGTGTGTCGAGATTTCTCCAGTAATACTTGAGCGGCGTCTCGGGCCAGTCGGCATAGATCTCGTCCCATTCTGCTACCTTCATGTGTGGGACGAGTGATTTGGCTTCGATGTGATCCGCAGCAGGTTGGAAGCGAAAGTCACACGAGAGTCGTACGGTGTCACTGTGCTGATGCGGCAACGATTTGTGGAGCAAACAGCTGTTGAAGGTGAGGATATCGCCCATTTCGTAATCATGTTCGACCCATGGTAGGTCCACATCACACAGGTTTGTCTCGAGGTTGCCTGCTCCTTCTGCCGCCCGCACTGTCAATATCCCAAGGGTGTGTGACCCGTGGAGCACCGTCAAGCCGCCAAGCGTGCGTGGAACGTCGCCGACCGGGACCCAGCAGGTCCAGACATCACGGGTCCCTTGGATGTGGATGTAATCCTGGTGCATGGGGGTTGGGCGGAACGACGGGCACGGAACCATCATCCGTGCAATCGTGCGCGGATGAGGTAATACACGCTCACCAAACAGTATTTCATACAACGACATGAGCTGTGGGTGGTGCTGGAACTGCTGGAACAATTGTTGCTTTTGGAGGTCGCGATAGGCGGCTTCATCTACCCCGGTGCCGCCCCACGACTCGAGGTCGGTGACCGCGTCTGCATCGACACGTGCGGCATCACGATCGTAGCGTGTATCGAGCCAGCCATGTGCCTCGATGGTGCCCAACATCACATCGCGCAAACGCTGGACATCGGCTTTGGGGACGAGTTGTTTAAAGAACAAGTACCCATCTTTCGCTGCCCGCGCGCGCAACGCGATGGGATCTGCAAGCAGAGGGGTAGAATCGCGAAATCCGACGATGGTTGCAGGTGTGTACGTCATTGTAGTGCTCCTGTACGTGATGTGCGGATTATAGCATTACATGCATTTCTGCATGCAGAGCGCAGAGAGTGATGTTGGTACGCTACGGTGCCTGAATGGTAACTCTGCACAAGACCGTGTTATTGGTTTTGAGGTCCGGCCCCCAGATGAACTGTGCC
>CAIZHO010000030.1 GCA_903932805.1 uncultured Roseiflexaceae bacterium
ACCAGCAACGTCATCGCACGGTAGATGGTGTCTCCCCATGGTTCATCCGTTACCAGGCGACCGATCACAATGGCGAGCAGCGAGGTGATTGCGACCGCTTTGGCATAATAGTTGCCGATGATGCGGTCAGTGAAATCTTGGCTACGGGCTTTTTGTTCGCGGGCCTCGCGCACCACACTGACAATCCGGGCCAACGTCGATTGCGCTGCGTCGGTGGTGACTTGGATGTGCAACGCACCTTCGCCGTTGATCGTACCGGCAAATGCCTTGGTGCCCGGTTTTTTGTCGACGGGGACCGACTCGCCCGTGATCGATGCTTCGTTGACCGACGATGTCCCGCTCGTCACCAACCCATCGGCGGGGATTTGTGCACCAGGACGCACAAAAACGACATCGCCGGGTACCAACGCCTCGACCGAAATCGTCCGGGTGCCGTTGGCATTTACCACCTCGGCCTCGCGCGGGGACATGGCAATCAAGGTCCGGATCGAGGCATGTGTGTGACCCATGGCGTAGGTCTCGAGCGTGCCTGCCATGCTAAACAAAAACATCAGCAACGCGCCTTCGGCAGGTTGGCCGACGGCGGTCGCACCAAGGGCACCGATGAACATCAGCGCATCGATGTTGAAGGTGAGTTTGCGGAACGAATGATAGGTCTCGATGGCACTGTCGTAGCCGCCAAAAATCATCGCAACGATGAAGAACGGCCACCAATAATTGACTTGGTCATCACCGACCACGTATTTGACCACATACCCGAGTACCGTTGCAATCAGACAAATAACAGTGAAGCGGATCATCTGCGGCAAATTGGCGATTTCTGCTTCTTCGGGTGAAATTTCGACCTCGACAGACTCGATGACCAAGGCCATGTTGTTGTCGTCGCAGATTGCACGCACGGCGTGTCGATCGGTATCTTTGCGGCACAAGACTATCACCCCGCGGTTATCATCGCGGAACCGAGCCCCTGCCACGCCATCGAGTGCGCGTATCGTCTGTAATATGTCCGTCATCGGATGGTACTCCTTCTAGTACGCGTATTATATCGTCTTTCCCAAATGTTTCGATTTTCTCGTGACCGCATCGGTGTGTCGCGGGGTGTTTGTCTCTTTTTGGCACAAAAAACTCGGTGCTCCCCGTGGGGAGCACCGAGTCGCGGAACACGCGGTTATTTTTTGTCGACAGCCATCAAGGCAATTGCCTCGCTGGAGCGGTGGCACGATACCATGTGACCGCCGCCGATGTCTTTGAGTTCGGGTTCTTCTTGCTTGCAGTGCTCTGTCGCAATGGGGCAACGCGTGTGGAAGCGGCAACCCGACGGTGGATTGAGTGGGCTTGGCACATCACCGGTGAGGATGATGCGTGCGCGGGTGCGCTCGAGCGCTGGGTCAGGGATCGGCACAGCAGAGAGCAATGCTTGGGTGTATGGGTGGGTTGGTGCCTGGTACAGCTGTGCACCTGCGGCGATTTCGACGATTTTGCCGAGGTACATGACTGCGACGCGATCGCTGATGTGCTTGACTGCAGCGAGACCATGGGCGATGAACAAGTAGGTCAAGCCGAGTTGATTCTGCAAGTCTTCGAGCAGATTCAAAATTTGGGCTTGGATCGACACGTCCAACGCGGACACTGGCTCGTCACAGACAACGAATTCGGGCTCGACTGCCAATGCGCGGGCGATACCGATGCGTTGGCGCTGACCACCCGAGAACTCGTGTGGGTAGCGGTTGATGAAGTACGGATTGAGTCCGACCAACTTGAGGAGTTCTTGGACCCGCTCGCGTACTGCTTCTTTGCCCTTGCGCAGATTGTGGACGATGATGGGCTCGGCGATGATATCGCCGACCGTCATACGTGGGTTCAACGATGCGTATGGATCTTGGAAGATCATCTGCACCTTGCGGCGCATCTGACGCATCTGCTCGGGCGGCAATTTGGTGAGGTCGGTGCCATGGAAAATGACTTCACCGGTGGTTGGCTTGTAGAGCTGAATCAATGCGCGGCCGGTTGTGGACTTGCCACAGCCCGACTCGCCCACCAGACCCAGTGTTTCACCTTTGCGGATCGAGAACGTCAGCCCATCGACTGCTTTGACATCGCCGATTTTGCGACGCAACACGATACCCTTGGTCACCGGGAAGTACATTTTGAGGTCTTTGACTTCGATCAAAGTCTCTGGAGTTTTGTGGTCTGTCATGCGTTATCTCCGTGGCCTATTGAGCGTCGTTGCTTAGGAGGCGACTGCGTTCGTTGGTGTTTCACTCGTGATATCGAACAAACAAGCAGCATTGTGATCGGTACCGACACTACGGAGCGCTGGTACTTGTGCATCACAGACGCCCGCCTTGAAGTAGTCACAACGTGCACCAAAGGCACAGACCGCTCCCAACGTAATCAAGTCGGGTGGCATGCCCCGGATGGGCTCTAACCGACGATCATGTGCGTCGTCCAATCGTGGGATGGATTTGAGCAACCCGATCGTATACGGCATGCGTGGATTGTTGAAGATTTCGTGCGTGCTGCCTTCTTCGACGACGCGACCGGCATACATCACCATCACGCGATCCGACATGCCTGCCACCACACCCAGGTCGTGGGTGATGATGATGACGGCCATGCCCAGCTCAGACTGCAAGCGCTTGATGAGCTCGAGGATCTGTGCCTGGATGGTCACGTCCAACGCGGTGGTTGGTTCGTCGGCGATGAGCAACTCGGGATTACATGCCAACGCCATGGCGATCATCACACGCTGACGCATCCCGCCCGAAAACTGGTGGGGATACTCGTCGATACGTTTGGCGGCGCCTGGGATACCGACCATGTTCAGCAGTTCAATTGCCCGATCACGTGCTTCACGTGCCGACAATTTGAGATGCAGAATCAACGATTCGGTGATTTGTTGACCGATGTTGAGCACCGGGTTCAACGACGTCATCGGGTCTTGGAAGATCATTGCGATGCGATTGCCACGCAGCTCACGCATTTTGTCTTCGCTGATTTTGAGGATGTCTTGCCCGTCAAAGATGACTTCCCCACCCGAAATACGGCCAGGAGGGTTTGGAATAAGGCGCATCACGGATAGTGATGTCACACTCTTCCCCGAGCCCGACTCACCGACGATGCCAAGCGTCTCACTACGATTCACGTAGAACGACACGTTGTTCACTGCCTTGACTACGCCGTCCTGCGTTTTGAACTGCGTCTCAAGGTTGCGGACCTCTAACAAAGGCGCCATACGCAAACTCCACGTTCATCAATCAAGGATAGAATATCCTTTAAGATTG
>CAIZHO010000031.1 GCA_903932805.1 uncultured Roseiflexaceae bacterium
GTGATGCTGCCACTGCTTGTGCGTCTTGGCTGACCTTGAGGCGCTTCATGAAGCGATCAACTTGACCAGCGGTGTCCAAAATACGTTGCTCGCCCGTGTAAAACGGGTGGCATTTCGAACAGACGTCGAGACGAAGGTTCTCTTTGGTGGCAATGCTTGGCCACTGGGTGCTGCAACCGGTACATGTGTATACCGTTGCGTATGTTTTTGGATGGATGCCCTGCTTCACCACGTGCTCCTTACTGTGCAACCTCGTCTGCGTAGACGCTGATCTGCTTCTGTGTGCGGCTGTACTGTTCGAACACCACGCGACCGGGGATCATCGAGTAGATGGTATAGTCACGACCCAAACCGACGTTTTTGCCTGGCTTGAATTTCGTTCCATTTTGGCGAATCAACACTTCTCCAGCGCCGACAACTTGGCCACCGAAGCGTTTGACACCTAACATCTTTGGATTGCTATCACGACCGTTGCGTGAGCTACCTACACCTTTTTTATGTGCCATGACGACATCTCCTTTGTGTTGTGTAAACTACGCAGCTGCTCCGGCCTTGCGGCGTGGTGCTTTGGCGGCCTTGCTGTCACTCGATGCGTTGACTTCGATTTTGGTCACTTGGACACGGGTCAAATCTTGGCGGTGACCGGTTCGTCGGCGATATCGCTTCTTGCTCTTGTATCGGAACACGACGATTTTGTCGTCTTGTACTGCGCCAATGACCTTGAGAACTACTTTGGCACCGTCGACTGTCGGACTGCCGACAACCGTCTGCTCGCCACCCACCAACAAGATTTCATCCATGGTGAGTTCGCTGCCGGCAGCTGCTTCGCTTTGCAAAGCAATGTCGAGCATTTGCCCCTCTTGCACGCGGTATTGCATACCACGATCTCGAAAAATGGCGTACAACGTATTCTCCCTTGCGTTTGCTTTCCAACGGCACGTTGGATCTGCACAACTGCTTGATATTCACACGTATGTGGGAATAATTTATCAACGTGAAGTATAGACGTTCTCGTAGGGGATGTCAAACGCAATCATACCGTAATCTCATCGTTTTCCTATCTTTGTGTGGTTGACGAGTGGCCCCACCCATCGCTATACTGTGCGCATACCCCTGAGGGGTATTGCAGTGTAGAAAGTAAGGATCACAATGACAAAGCCAGTAAACGTTACCGACAGCACGTTTGATGCAGATGTGCTCAAGTCCGAGACCGCAGTATTGGTCGACTTTTGGGCTCCATGGTGCGGACCATGTCGTGCGGTTGCCCCCATCCTCGAAGAGTTGGCAGGTGAGTACGCAGGCAAAGTCACCGTCGCAAAAGTAAACACCGACGAATCATCCAAGTATGCCGCCCAGTTCGGCGTGCAAGCCATTCCAACCATGATTTTCTTCAAGGGTGGCAAAGAAGTCAGTCGTGTTGTCGGTGTGAAACCCAAGTCAGAATTGAAGCGGGACTTTGATAAGGTTGCAAACTCCTAATCGGAGGTGCCATGAGTGACCCGACTCTTCCTTTGAGTGACCACGCACGGGCTGACTTGGTGACACGTTTGGTGCGCATCGAAGGTCAAGTACGTGGTGTCCAGCGGATGCTGACGGATGGTCGTGATTGCACCGACATCGTTACCCAGCTTAACGCAATCACAGCTGCGGTTTCGAGTGTTGGAACAACCCTCGCAGAACGCTGTGCGCACGAAACGCTCTGCGAAGGTGCAAACCCCAAGCCCCCCGATGTCGATCGCATACTCGCCCTGTTGCGTGCGACGCGCACCTAGGTGTCTTGAACCGGTGATGACGGAACGTCATCACCGGTTTTTTGTTTCCACTGGATCGTGCGCGCGAGGATGGCATCACTCCATGTCGGGAACACGTCTGCAACTACACGCAACAACAGATCGCGGAAGCGTGGGTACACAACGCGTCGGTTGTGCCGCAGTGCCGACACAATCGCTCGAGCGACAACCTCTGGCGCCATGCCTGGGCTACGGGTCCTGCGCTGTTCACGGTCAGGTCCAATCCGATGCGCAAAAAAACCACTTGCAACAGTCCCAGGGCGGATCACAGACACGGTGATGCCATGGTCGCGGGATTCTATCCGTAACGCTTCACAGAGGCGTTCAAGAGCGGCTTTGGTAGCTGCGTACCCGCCCGTGTATGGCAGTGCGTGCTGCCCAACGACCGAAGAAATCACGACGTATTGGCCACCCTGGTGTCTGCTGAAGTACGGGTTGACTGCGTTGACGACATGCAAAAATCCGCCGACGTTGACCGCCATGGCGTCGAGATAGTTCCCATAATCGAGTTCTGCGACGGGACCTGTTACACCAACTCCTGCATTACATACCACTGCATCGATCCGACCGAACGTGGCTATAACGTGTTCGATTGTTGCTGCGACAGCACAAGCGTCGGTGACATCGACCACACAGATCAGATGTTGTTCGGGATTCTGCATTGTCTGGCGAACATGTGCGAGTTCATCTGCCCGACGTGCACACAAGACGATGGTCGCGCCGTACGACGCCAAGAGGCGGGCAGTTGCCGCGCCTATCCCTGCACTCGCTCCGGTAATGACAATTACACTCCCCGCAATTGGACGTCTCATGTAGTTCCTCTCGAGTGACTTCGTGCCGTCCAAAGATTGCGTTCCCAGCGCATCACAAAGCCACGTTCACCAGCAGTACGAGCGATGGCGCTGTGCGCATGTGCGTGCAATACAACGCTGTGACAGCCGTGTTCTGCAGCATAAAAGAGGCTTGCATCCAGCAGTGTTTCGAGATGGGTACGCTGGCGCCGATGTGGTGCGATCCATCCGCCGAAGCAGAAGGCATAGCCATCTTGGATGCGTATACCAGCGCTGGCAATGACACCATCTCCATGAAGAATCGACACAAACGTCGCTTCGGGCTGCATCGCATATGCATGACGGGTGACGCGCTCCGTATCTGATGCGATGTGATCCACAGTGACTGCAGTATCTGCCGCGGTGGTCCATACCAAATTACTTGATGCAATCCGCGCACATGGGGCGTTTGTTTCACACGTCCAGACGTTCATTGTCGGAAATGGTTCAAGCCCGGCGTCGTGGAGGGCAAGCAAATCCTGCACGGTCTGGGTACGGGAGGCACATTCGACATGGAACGGCGTGCCATGGATGCGAAAGTATTCATGCATTGCATCAATGTCCTCCGCAGCAAACACACCTGCAACATGGTTGAACAGGTAGCGTGGCCCACTCAATATCGCAATTGCATTGCTCCATTGGCGGACATGCACGGTCGCGTGCGCGTCAATGGTGCTGATGCACCGCACCACGCGCGACTGGAACCATGCGGTCGATGTTTCGACAAAATGTGCATCAATGTTCATGAGCAAGTTGCCGATAGAGCGATATCAGTTGTTGCATGGATACTGCATTGCTGCGTGTTGCTGCATACGCTGCGGCGTGTTCACTGATGGCGCTACGCAATGCGGCATCTTCGACAAGCCTGAGCACGGTTTCGCGAAGGGAGTCGGGGCGCTCGGGGTCATACACGAGGCAATTGTGGTCTGGGATCAAGGTATCTTGCAACCCTCCCACAAACGGCGCAACCACCGGCAGGCCGCATGCCATTGCTTCGAGTGGTGCGAGGCCGAATGATTCGCTTTGCGAAGGGAACACAAAGATATCTGCTGCAGTATATGCATCAATCAAATCTTCGCCGCGCAACACACCGGTAAAGTATGCATCGGTATGCGCAAATAATGCGCGCGCGTGATCTTCTTGATGACCTCCACCGACCAAGACAACGCGGAACCTGGGGTCGTTGCACAACGGGATGAGTTGTGCGATTCCTTTTTCTTCGGTGAGTCGTCCAACGTACAACACCACGAGGCGCGTATCATGCGCGCCGAGAAAAGATGCCCTGACCCGTTGATTTCGTGGTTTTCGTCTGAATCGTTGTGTGTCGATCCCACGTACCCAATGTGTCACACGCTGGATCCCATGTGCGTGTAACTGTGCCACCATTGCACGAGACGGGGCGAGATTGATACGTGCACGATTGTGCCAGAGCTGAAAGAATGTCCATGCAATCGGTAAGCCCCAGGTACCCGCATACTGGCGCACGTAATAGTCGATGTCCATGTGCACAGAACCAATGAGCGGGACGCGTCCCACCAGCGCCATTATCACCCCTGCGGTACCAATAAATGTTGGGTTCATCACATGGATGATGTCTGGTTTGAATGCAATAATGCCACGCACACCTTGCCATGTCGGCATACTGCAATAGAGTTCACGATAGAGTGGAAAACGGGGTCCCCATGACGGGAATACGGTATAGCCGCGGTAGTTCGACGGTGCTGACGGTGGTGCATAGATACAGACATCGATCCCCTCTTGTTCGAGAGCATCAAGCATTTGACAGAGGATGGTGACGACTCCATCGTGTTTGGGGAGAAATGTTTCGGTGAATATTGCAACGCGCATGCAAGCTGTCCTCCCCGTCTATTTTAGACTACGCAGACCCACCCGGTAGGACAATCTGGCAGGAGGAAAAAGAACCAACATGGTACAATACCCGCACACTTAATCATGGAGGTTCCGGTGACGATAGTACCCAAACGTGTCACAGCGCTGTTTGCCGATTTTAGCCCAGTGGTTTTTCGTATCCTTATCCACAGTCTGTTGTTTGGGTTCGCTGCAAGCATCTCCGATGTGCTGTTTAACTTTTATTTAGATAGCCTTGGATACGGCAATGAAGTTGCCGGACAAATGAATTCAATTTTCCGAGCAGCCGGGGTTATCTTTGGTATTCCCGTCGGTATGCTGATCGATAAACGCGGTGCACGCAAAGTATTGATGTTTAGCATCATCGCATATGGTGCGAGTTGGCTCGCGGTGTTGTCGTCGACCGACATTCGTATCATCGCACCGGTCTATTTCTTGGTGGGGGCAGCAAATATTGCCACATACACCGCAATTATTCCGTTGCTGAGTAGTGTCATCGAACCAAAACAA
>CAIZHO010000032.1 GCA_903932805.1 uncultured Roseiflexaceae bacterium
CATTACCGACATCGAAGCGAGCCTGATGATTGCCCAGATGCTCCGCGACCTCGGGGTGCGCCACATCGTCTGCAAAGCCAAAAGCGCCATACACGGCAAAATCCTGTCACGGATTGGTGTCGACCGAGTCATCTACCCCGAGCGCGATATGGGCATCAGAGTGGCACAAACGCTGGTTGCAAAGAACATCATCGAGACCATCGTGCTCACATCGACACACCACGTGGTGACCGCCCGTGCGCCACACTCGTGCATCGGTCAGCCGGTGGGGACGATTCAGTGGAAAACCCCCAACGGCGTCACCGTACTTGCGATTCAACGTGACAGCGAGGTGTTTGGGCACCCTGGGTCGACCGTCGAGGTGCATGCCGGCGACATCCTGGTTCTGTTGGGCAGAAGCGACGATCTCGCCGCACTGCTGGCCGAACCCACTGCCAGCGAAGGCTAGTGCTATAATTTGTGGGAATTGACTGTATCTGGAGTGGCCATGACCTCCCTTGCACAACTGCGCGAACGCATTACGGATCGACAGGCCCGCATCGGCATTATCGGTGTGGGATACGTCGGCTTGCCGTTGGCCATTGTCTTTGCCGAGGCGGGCTTCCGCGTCACGGGCTTTGATCTGAGTGCCGAACGTGCCGCTACGATCAACAGCGGCGTCAGCTATATCGATGACATTTCGTCCGAGACGGTGGCACACTATGTCAATGCAGGCCTGCTCGACGCCACTGCAGATATGCGTCGCCTGCACGAGATGGACGCAATCAGCGTCTGTGTGCCCACACCGCTGAGCAAAACGCGCGACCCCGATATGTCTGCGGTGCTGACTTCGGCCGAAAACATTGCCCAGCACCTGCGCGCCGGCCAACTGATTGTGCTCGAGAGCACGACCTACCCCGGCACCACGCGTGAGATTTTTCTGCCGCGCATCCAAGAACGCGGCTTTGTGATTGGTCGGGACGTCTTCTTGGCGTTCTCGCCCGAACGAGTCGATCCGGGCCGGACCGATTGGACCACCCAAAACACCCCCAAAGTGATGGGCGGTATCACCGCGGCGTGTCTCGAAGCAGGCAAGGCGTTGTACGGCTCGGCCATGCAAACCATCGTGCCGGTCAGTAGCCCCGAAGCGGCCGAAATGGCCAAACTGCTCGAAAACACCTTCCGCGCTGTCAATATTGGCTTGGTCAACGAGGTCCTGCTGATGTGTGATCGCCTGGGGCTCAACGCCTGGGAGGTCATCGAGGCAGCCGCCACCAAACCGTTTGGCTTCATGAAATTCACCCCTGGCCCCGGTTTGGGCGGCCACTGCATCCCCATTGACCCGCTGTACTTGTCGTGGAAGCTCAAATCACTCGACTACACAGCGCGCTTCATCGAGTTGGCCAGCGAGGTCAACACCTCGATGCCGCGCTATTGGGTCCAGAAGGTCGCCGATGCCCTCAACGAGCAATCCAAAGCGGTGCGCGGCAGCAAAATCCTGGTGCTCGGCGTCGCCTACAAAAAAGACGTCTCGGACGTGCGTGAGTCACCGGCGTTGGACATCATCCACCTCCTGCGTGAGAAGGGTGCGACCGTCGCATACCACGACCCGCATGTCGCAAGCATCCGCCTCGAAGGTGACCGTCTGCACGGGGTAACCGATCTCGACGCCGCCTTGGCAGCACATGATTGCGTGATTGTTGCGACCGACCATACGGGCTACGATTGGCAACAGATCAAAACGCGGAGTCGCTTGATTATCGATACGCGCAACGCGATTCGCTAAATAGACGACACGCACCGCAGACACCGTCGTCTGCATTGCCGCTGGAGGCAAGACGTGACTCGCATCGTGACCGTACATACCCGTGTGTTAATGCCATAGACTGACCATACAGCCGTGACGGGTTGTGCGGTCAGTTTGTTTTTTTCGTGTTCTCTGGGCCCAAACGGTACAACCCACTACTAGCACACTCCCATGCAGACGAAAGAGGCTCCCATGCGCCGCACACCTGTACAGTCTTATGACAGCGCACATCTGCGCAACATCGCCATGCCCATCGGCGGCATCGGCACCGGCACCGTCTCGCTGGGCGGGCGTGGGGATTTGCGCGATTGGGAGGTAGGCAATCGGCCGGCCAAAGGGTTCCGCCCCGACACGGCCTTCATGGCGGTGCGCATCCAAGCGCCAGGGGCTGACCCCATCGTCAAAGCGCTCGAGGGACCGCTCGAGTTGTCTGACTATCAAGGCGCATTCGGCGCGACGGTCGCTCATCACGGCCTACCGCGCTTTCGCACGGCCAGCTTCGATACAAGTTACCCGTTTGGCACCGTGCATCTCAGCGATCCCACCGTACCGGTGACGGTGATGCTCGAGGCCTTTAACCCGCTGACCCCACCCAACGCCGACGACAGCGGCATCCCCATCGCCGTCTTGACCTACACTTTCACCAATACCAGTGCCGATGCGCTCCAGCTTGACGTCGTGGCTGCGCTGCAGAACTTCATCGGGAGCTCGCCCGCCAATGGGGCATATGGGTCCGCGATTTTCAACGATTTCTTTGCCCAGAGCGAGGCAGACAAAACCGCCCAACGCAACACCATCGCCGAGCGCACTTCCCCCCGTCTGCACGGGCTCGCCTATGCACCCGCACCTGCTTTGGCCGGCAGCGAATTCGAAGGCACGCTGGCGCTGGCATTGCTCGATGCAACCGATGTGACGACGCGGACGGGTTGGGCGGACTATACCTGGGGAGATTCGTTACTGGATTTCTGGGATGACTTCCGTGCCGACGGTCGCCTCGAGTCGCGCCAATCGGCTGCACTCAAACCCATCGGCTCGATTGCCCAGCACCAGACGTTGGCGCCGTACGGGACGGCGACGGTCACCCTGCTGCTCAGTTGGCACTTCCCGCAGCGGATGGCATGGCGCTCCGAAGAATATGGCGCGATGCACTTCGGCGAATACACCGACACCATAGTGGGCAACTACTACACGACCCAATACGCCGACGCCTGGGATGTACTCACCAAAACAGCCCCACGACTGACGGATTTGACCGAGCGTACCCACGAATTCGTCGATGCGCTTACCAGCGCCACCCTGCCCGCACCGTTGATTGAAGCGGCGTTGTTCAATCTGAGTACGCTCCGCAGTCAGACGACCTTCCGCACTGCCGATGGTCGGTTCTATGGTTGGGAGGGCAACGACAACACCCGTGGATCGTGCTTTGGATCGTGTACGCATGTGTGGAACTACGAACAGGCCACGCCGTTTTTGTTTGGCCCACTCG
>CAIZHO010000033.1 GCA_903932805.1 uncultured Roseiflexaceae bacterium
CGCCTGCAGGGGTTGTCAGTACAAAACTTCTCTGCTATACTCACCAAATGAATACGCTGTATTCAGCAGAATTTCTCACAAGGAGGTCAGTGATGACATTGCTCGATCAAAACATCCAGCTGCGCGAGTTTGTGCCCGTGGCGCCCGCAGTGAATATTACGCCAGCCGCTGCAGAGCGCTTGTTGGCCATGATGGCCGAGCGCGACATCAGCGACTACGCGTTGCGCGTGTTCGTCTCGGGCGGCGGTTGCTCCGGCCTGCAGTACGGCATGACGTTCGACAACGAGGCCCGCGATGGCGACACCAATTGGGAGGCCCATGGCCTCAAGGTCATGCTTGACCCCATCAGTGCCCGCTACCTGGACGGCGCAGTTATCTCGTTCCAACAAGACAACATGCTCCAGGGCGCCTTCAAGATCGACAACCCCAACGCCGTCTCGAGCTGTGGCTGTGGTCACTCGTTCCGCTCCAAAGAAGAGGGCGGCGCCGATGCTGACGAGTACAGCGGCGGCGGTTGCGGCAGCTGCGGCAACGCCTAAGCCTTTTTGTTCACCGACTGCTCCTTCCGCACACGCGGGGGAGCAGTTTTTTGTGTCTCTCACCGATTTTTTGGTATGAAAATCCCCGTTCTCGTGTTTTTATATAGACAATCAAAGATACCTTCTGCTATACTCTGTCCGAAATTAATTGTTTGGCAATACGTTCTCGACAGAAAGGATGCAGTCATGCATCGTCTCCACTGGATTGGTCGCAGTATGCTCATCGTCTGTGCCGTACTGCTCAGCCTCAGCCCCCACCTCACGACACAGGCAGCCGCCACCTCGGCCCAATTGACGGTCAAAGCGACCATCACTGGTGCTGCCGGCGACACCAATGTAGGCGGCGCCAAAATCATCGGCTATACCCTGCTCGGCATGTCCAAAACCGGACGAGTGGTCTTTTCTAAGAAAATCACCACCGCGACGACCATCCTCAACCAAACATCATCATCGATCGCCCTCGTCAGCGGCCAAATACCCGCTGGCATTGGTTTCCATCTTATCGACAAAGACGGTGACTACTTCGGCCCCGTCATCCTCAGCTGGGCCAGTGCGACGCGCACCGCCTCGACCAAAGTATCGAACACACTCAACGCACTGACCCCGGCCCAGGCGACGATTAATCTGGGCGCCGTCACCGTCAAAACCAAATCCAAAGGCCAAGGCTATGCCTACACCGCCACCAAATACGCCACTGCGGCCACGAGCAGTGTCTCGGCGGTGGCAGGTGTGCCCAAAGGCATCGGTACCTACGGCAAAGCTACCTCGCTCCGCACCGCAGAACGAGCGGTCACAGCTGCAGCAGACTTCCTCGATGGTGCCGATGCAGACCTCGACGGCATCATCAACGCCTTCGACGTCAGTGACGACGGCGACACCATCCCCGACTATGCCGACACCAGCGGTATGCTGACCCCGCCCAGCACCGGCGTTTTGTGTGAATCAGCAGCCTCGTTCACGCTGTTCAGCAACTTCAAGGCGACCCAACCCGACTTCTCGGGCACCGTCAATGCCTATGCCGAAGGCACTGCCTACGAATCAAGCAGCACCACCACTGCCGCTGCGTTGACTGCCACTCTGTCATTTGCTATCCAACGCATCACCGCGGTCTGTGGCAGCAACGTGACCAAAACCGAATTCAAAGGTGTCGGCGTCCCGTATGCTCCATCCTCGTATGTCACCTTGCCCACTGGTGGCAGTGATGTGCAGTGGACCGTGGGCAATGGCAAAATGAACACAACCAGTGTGACGGGATTGTCGGCATATACCTTCACCTGTACACCCACCTGCGAAATCAGCGGCCAAGACACCTTCATGCAACGCGTCACCACCGCAAACGGCAAACAATACGAATTCGTCACCTCACCGACGTTTGTTTTTATCAGTCACCCGATGATTGTCGCCGTGGGCACAACGACCAATACGACGGCAACTGCCTGTAGTAGTGCGGTGTACAGCACCAACACATATGCGGGCAGCGCTGCGAAATACGGTTCGCAAAGCAATCGCGTATCGATTGATTTGAGTGCCAATGAGACCCTGTGCATCAAGATATTCCGCCCGCAACGCCTTGCCATCGAAGGCGAGGCGGTTACGCCCGTCGCCTACTATGACATCGGCAAACTCAAATACTATCCCGACATCCCCAACGCCATGGACGGCAAATCCGGCGCGGCACCAGGCCGATGCGACGGTGCCATGGTCAGTGACCCTGCCAGCGACACCATCGGCGCACCGACGGGTACGCTCGCCACCAATCCTACCTATACCATCGCCTGGAAGACTGCCAACATCAAACTCTGCTTTTCTGCCAAATCAGCGACCTGGGCGACCGGGACGTTCGCTATCGACATCCAGGCCATAGCCCCCGTCGCCAACAGTGGCAATGCAGCCCAGAAGCTCTATATGACCATCGTCCCCTAACAGCGCAGCATTCCCGAACCACACCCCATGCGCCGCAGCGCGTGGGGTGTTTTCGTTCCGCGCATATAATACGCAGAGTGTTGTCCCATCAGTCTAGAAGTCGATCCTCTATGAGTTACCGCCACATCAGCACCCACGACGTCCAGGCACTACGCACCAGCCAGCCCGACACCATCATCATCGACGTACGCGAACCGCACGAGTATGCCATCGCACGTATCGACGGCACCATCCTCTGCCCCATCAGCACATCGGCCAGCTGGATCGAGTCGTTCGCCAAAGACGCACCTATCGTCGTCATCTGCCATCACGGCATGCGCAGCGAGCACGTCGCCGCCGCCTTGACAAGTCGCTACGGCTATACCAACGTCGCTACCATGGACGGCGGCATCGACGACTGGTCTGCCCGCATCGACCCGACGATCCCACGCTATTGATGCACACC